>DASXEF010000654.1:0-10101 GCA_036490255.1 Kofleriaceae bacterium | reverse complement strand
GCGCGCCCGACGACGGTCCGGCGCCGACCGCCGCGGGCGACGTGCCCGATGTCGACGTCGACGCGCTCGCGACCGCGGCGCAAGCCGACGTCGCCGCGCTCGCGGGCGTGACCGTCGGCGAGCCCGCGTTCGTCCGCGGCCAAGCGCAGCCGGCGGTGCTCGCGACCGCGCACGTGCGGCTCGTCGATCACAAGACGCATCAAACGCTCGGCCAAGGTGCCGCGATCGCCGCCGGCTCGACCGACGATCGCCGCACCGCGATCACGCGCGCGCTCGCCGGCGCGGTCGGCGATGCGCTGCCGGTCGCCGGCAAACAGCTCGGGCCGCCGGCCGCGCTCACCGGCGACGATCATCCGATCGGCGAGAGCGGCGTCGTGCTCGTGCGGCTGTCGCCGAAGACGCCGTACACGCTCGTGCTCGCGGAGCAGCGCTACCTCGCCGGTGCGAAGGGCGTGCACAGCGCGACGCTGCGCCGGATGTCGCCGGCCGGCTGGGTGATCGGCGTTGCGACGACTGACGCGATCGATCGCGTCGCGCAGATCGCGAAGAAGCCGCCGACCGGCGATACATCGTCGGCGGTCAAGATCATCGCCGACGTCATCGAGGTCGCGCTGACCGGGACGGCGCCGTGAAGCGGCTCGCGATCGCCGTCGTGCTCGCCGCGTGCGGTACGCCGCCGCCGGTCAACGGCGTGCGCGCCGGCCAGGCGGTCGTCGTCGTGACCTCGAACATCGGCGACGCGCAGGTCTGGGTCGACGGCCGCTTGATCGGCACGCTCGACATGGTGCACGGCGGGCTCGCGATCGATCCTGGCCATCACCGGATCGAGCTGCGCCACGACGCTTACTTCTCGCGTTACGCGGAGCTCGCGGTGACGCGCGCCGAGCGCACCAAGCTCGATCTCGAGATGAAACCGGTCTTGCCCTGATTCGTGTTACAGCGATCGCGTGAACGGTGGTGAGACGCATCAGGTGATCGCGATGCTGCGATGGCTGCTCATCGCGGTGTTCGTGGTGCTCGGTTGGATCGTCACGAGCTACCTGGCGTCGGTGCTCGCGCCGATCTTGGCCGCGCTCGGCATCGCGTATCTGCTCAGCCCGGTGCTCGATCGCCTCGTCCATCGCGGGTTCAACCGCACGCTCGGTGCGGCGATGCTGCTGTTCGGCTTCATCGCGCTGATCGTCACGGCGATCGCGTTCGTCGCACCGCGCGCGGCCGAGCAGGTCGCGCAGTTCTTCGCGGATCTGCCGCAGATGCTGACGACCCTCGACGCCTGGACGCAAGCGCACCTCGGCTTCGCGCTGCCGCAAGATTGGCGGCACTACGTGTCGAGCGAGAACGTCGGCGTCGGCGCCGGACCGTTGCGCGAGCTCGCGACCGCGGCGGTCGGCGGCGTGTTCCACGTCGCCGGCTCGCTCGCCGAGTTCCTGCTGGTCCCGGTGTTCTCGTTCTATTTCCTCGTCGACTGGCCGTATCTGCTGCGCCGCGCCGATCACGTGATCCCGCCGCGCCGCCGCCACGAAGTGCGCGGCATCGTGCGCGAGATCGACGCGGTCGTCGCCGGCTGGGTGCGCGGCCAAGCGATCGTCACGACGCTGCTCGCGACGCTCTACGCGACCGGGTTCACGATCGTCGGCATGCCGCTGTCGCTGCCGATCGGCCTCGTCGTCGGCGCGCTGACCGTGATCCCGTTCGTCGGCACGTTCGTCGGTGCCGCGATCGCCGCGACCGTGACGATCGCCGCCGGCGGCGACGTCTCGACGCTCGGCGGTGTCGCGATCGTGATCTTGTGTCTGCACCTGCTCGAAGCCGGCGTGCTGACGCCGAAGATCGTCGGCCACCGCGTCGGGCTCTCGGAGAGCGGCGCGCTGTTCGCGGTGCTCGCCGGCGGCAAGCTGCTCGGCTTCGTCGGCGTCGTGCTCGCCGTGCCGATCGCTGCGACGTGCGCGGTCCTCGTGCGCTACGGCATCCGCTACTACGAGCACACCGCGTTCTTCGGCCACGAGTCCGACGCCGACGTCGTGATCACGCCGGCGATGGCGATGATCATGCCGGGCATCGTGCCGGGTGCGAAGATCGTCGCGGAGCCGGTGCTCGGCGAGCATCGCGAGGAGATCCTCGACGACGAGTATCAACCCGCCGACGGTTGGGACATCGCCGAGCCCGAGCTCGGCGCGGCCGGTGGCCCGCCGAAGCCGAGCTTGCCGCCGCACGGTTCGTGACTACGTTGAAGCCGTGGCCGCATCGGCATTCTGGTGCGATGGATGCGAGCTCGAGTGGGCCGACGGCGTCGACTACGAAACGTGTCCGCGTTGCGGCGCACCGATGCTCGCGAGCGGATTCACGCCCGAGCCGCCGCGCGAGAGCGCGGTGCCATCGCCGCGTGCGATGACGCGAACGTCGTTGTACGCGCTCGTGGCCGTGCAAGCGATCTTCGCTGTCGCAGCCCCGCATGACTTCGCCTACCTGCGCACGGTGCTCGTCGTCGCGCAGCTCGGAGCCGCCGGCGCAGTGGTGCTCGCGATCGCGTTCGGACGCGACGTGCGCGCACTGTTGACCGAACGCGTGCGCATCCTGCACGGGCTCGAGCATGCGACCGCGGCCGTGCTCGAAGAGCAGGGCGACGGTGCGAAGACCGCCGAGCCGGACATCGAAGCCGCCGCGACTGCCGCGATCGCACGCGTGCAAGCCGGCGAGCGTTCGCTCGTGTACTCGCCGCGCTGTGGGACGAGCTTTCTCGTCGGCTGGTTGCTCGTCGCAACGGCGGTCGCGAGCGTTGGGGCAATCGCGCTCGCGATGCACCTCGCGCACGGCTACGCGTTCGCACTCACCGTCGTGCTCGTCGCCGTCGCACGCCGCGTGCACGAACGGATCGGCCTCGCCGCGCAACGCGCCGTGACGGTATCGGGATCGTTCGCGTCGGCGCGCGTCGTGAAGGTCTCGCGCGAGGTCTCGGCGCGCGGTGACGAGGTGACGTACTGGGTCCACGTCGAAGTCGAGCCGGTCGCGAGCACGCTCGCGGAGCCGGTCTGACCGATGCGTATGTACGTACGTACACATGCGTATGTACGTACGTATACATCAGAACTGGAGCAATTGGCACCACGCCGCCGCCTACGCAGTCACCGTTTCGCTCGTCTCCCCGACCGACTAGTTCGCGCTGCCGGTTTGCGGTGGCGCGTCGTCCGGATCGGTCGACGGCCGTTGCGCGTCGTAGAGCTTCGCGAGGCAATCGAGCATGTCGCGCGCGAGGCCTTGCGAGCGATGCGTCGACTTGACGTCTTGCTGTGGCACATCCTTCATCGCCGTTTCGGCGCACGCGACGGTCTTGCACGCGCACACGCGCTGCTTCACTTTCGTGAGCGCGTCGACCTGACGCTCGCCGCAACCGGCGAGCACGAGCGCGAGAATTAGCGCGCGCACGGCGTGTTCGAGTCGAGCGGTCCGTGCGCGGTCGCCTGGACGAGTGCGATCACGTCGTCGGCTTCGGTCGCCTTCTTGATCCGGCCGAGCACGTTGCCTTCGGTGTCGAGGAAGATCACGGCGGGCAGCGTCTCGGCGCCGTACTTGTGCTTGAGCGCGTCGTTCGCGGCGTTGTCGGCGGTGACGTCGAAGCGCAGCGGGATGTACGCGTCGCTGATCGTGCGATTGACCGTCGCGTCGCCGAACGTGTGATCGAGCTCGTGGCACGCGCCGCACCAGGCGGCACCGAAGTCGACCATCACGCCTTTGTGCTCGGCGCGTGCTTGGTCGAATGCGGTGGTCTCGTCGAAGACGTAGACGAGCGGGTGCTTCGGGGTGAGCTTCCACTGCCAGACCCCGAGCGCGCCGATGACGACCATTGCGACGCCGGCGGCCTTGCGCAGCTTTTCGGCGCGCGAGCCGTGGAACGACAGCGTGATCGCGCCGAGCGCGATGCCGACACAACCGAGCGCCGCGGAGGCGACGACGAACCACAGCTCGGGCTTCACGGCCTTTGCGATGAACGGCAGGAACGGCTGCAGGTAATAGATCGCGGCGAGCACGAGGCCGATGCCGCCGATCGACTTGACCGATTCCATCCAGCGGCCGCTCTTCGGCAAGCCGACCGCGAACGCGGCGAGCACGAAGAACAGCACGCCCATGCCGAGCCCGTAGACATAGAGCAACGCGCCGCCGCTGACGACCTTCGCGGTGGTCGCGACGTACGTGAGCAGACCGGCCAGGAACGGGCCGGTGCACGGCGCTGCGATCAAGCCGCCGACGAGCCCCATCGCGAAGGCGCCGCCGAAGCCTTTGCCGCCGACGGTGTTGAGCTTGGTCTGCCAGCTCGCCGGCAAGTTGAGATCGAACGCGCCGAACATCGATGCCGCGAGCACGACGAACAAGACGACGAGCGGGAACACGATCCACGGGCTCGCGAGCTGCGTGCCGAAATCGCCGGCCTTGCCGATCAGCGCGAACGTGACGCCGAGCGCCGTGTACGTCAGGCACATGCCGTTGACGTAGGCGACGGCGAGCAGGATCGCCTTCTTCTTCGAGACGTTGCCGCCGCGCGCGCCGAAGATCGCGAGCGTGATCGGAATCATCGGGTACACGCACGGCGTCAGCGACGTCAGAAAGCCGAACCCGAACGCGCCGAGGAACATCCACAGCACGCCGCGCTCTTCGTAGCTCGAGAACTCGCAGTTGCCGGTCGCTGCAGAAGCGATCGCCGGAACGAGCAAGACGATCGCGATGACCAGCCAGGGGAAACTACGACGACGCACGCCGGCAGACTATACCGGGCTACCCGCGCGTCGCATTCCCAATGTCACGGATCACGGTGTAGGGTGTGCTCCGCCGTGACGGAACTTAACGTTGCCCCAGGCCACGTGCGTGCGCTGGATGTTTATCAGCCCGGTAAGCCCGTCGAGGAGCTCGAGCGCGAGCTCGGGATCACCGGCGCGATCAAGGTCGCCTCGAACGAGAATCCGCTCGGCCCGTCGCCGCGCGCGCTCGCCGCGATCCCGGCCGCGCTGTCGCAGCTCCATTTGTACCCGGATGCCGGCGCGTTCGCGCTGCGCCGCGCGCTCGCCGCGAAATTCGGCGTGAGCGATGCCGAGATCGCGGTCGGCAACGGCTCCAACGATCTGCTCTACCAGCTCGTGCTCGCGACCTGCGAGATGACCGACGAAGTGCTGTCGCACCAGTTCGGGTTCTTGAGCTATCGGCTTTCTGCGCAGGTCGCCGGCCGGCCGTTCGTCGCCGCGCGCGTGACCCCGCAGCTCGGCATCGATGTCGATGCGTTGATCGCCGCGATCACGCCGCGCACCAAGCTCGTCGTGCTCGGCTCGCCGAACAACCCGACCGGCTCGCACGTCACGCGCGCGCAGGCCGATCGCGTCCTCGCCGCGTTGCCCGAGCGCGCGCTGCTCGTGATCGACGAGGCGTACGTCGAGTACGCCGCCGAGTGGCCCGAGATCGATCACGTCGACGGCATCACGCTGCGCGCGAAGTCGCCGCGCGTCGTCGTGCTGCGCACGTTCTCGAAGATCTACGGGCTCGCCGGGTTGCGCTGCGGCTACGCGATCGCCGATCGCGGCGTGATCGAGCTGCTCGGCCGCGTGGCGAGGACGTTCGCGGTGTCGAGCCTGGCGCTCGTCGGCGCGCAAGCGGCGCTCGCCGATCAAGATCACGTCGCGATCAGCGCACGCCACGCGCGCGCCGCCATCGAGCAGCTGCGCGCCGAGGTCAAGGCGCCCGGCGTGACGCTGTATCCGTCGATCAGCAACTTCGTGCTGATCGATTGCGGCAAGCCGAGCCCGCCGATCTACGACCGCCTGCTCAAGCAAGGTGTGATCGTGCGACCGATGGCGGCGTGGGGCCTGCCGAACGCGATCCGCGTCTCCGTGGCGTCGCATCAAGACATGCCGCGCGTGATCAAGACGCTGAATGCGGTCTTGGCCTAACGCGATCGCGCTGCTCGGGCTCGTCGTCGCGTGTCACCACGACGCGGCATCGCTGACCGTCCCGCCGATCGCGCCGCCGAAAGCGTCGCCGCTCGCCGATCGCATGGTCGCGCTGTTGCCCGACGGCGCGCAGATCGTGGTCGAGCTCGACCTCGCGCGGTTGCGCGCGAATGCCGCGGTCGGCGCGCTCGCATCGTCGGCGCTGGCCAAGCTCGGCGCCGATTCGCACGTGCCCGGGCTGCCGGTCATGGTCGCCGGCTCGCCGCTCGCGTCCGCCGACGAGGTCGTGCTCGCCGCGTACGCGGTCGGCACCGAGCAGGCCGCGACCGTGACGCTGCTCGCGACCAAAGCCGACGTGCCCGGCGGCGCGCGGTTGTCGCCCGAGCTCGTCGCGCTCGGTCCCGACGAGTGGACGGGCCAGCTCGCGACGCGCGAAGCGCTCGCCGAGCAACATCCGCTGATGCTCTCCGACGAGCTGCGCCAGCTGCGCGATCACGCCGAGCCGCAAGGCGCGACCGGCGCCGTGTTGCGCGTGACCGCGCGGCTGTCGTTCGACGCGCGCGTCGCGCTCGCGCGGATGACCGGCGTCGAGACCGCGCCGGCGCGGATCTCGCTGTGGGCCGACGTCGCCGATGACGTCGCCGTCGTGGTCGACGCCGACGCCGTCGATCCGGGCGATCAAGCCGCGAAAGATTCGTCGAAGCGCTTGGCGCACACGATCCGCGAGCTGCTCGCATCGCTCGAGGACGAGCCCGCGGTTCGCGCGCTCGGCGTCGGGCCGAGCCTCGACGGTGCGCGGCTCGTCGCGCAGGGCACGTGGGTGCGCACGATCGTCGCGGTCGGTCCGCGGCACCTCGCGCGCGTGGTCGAGCGCGCTCGTGCGATGCTCGCACCGCCATGAAGCTGATCAGCCACCCCGCATCGCGTGCGCTCGCCGGCACCATGCGCGTCCCCGGCGATAAATCGATCGGCCACCGCGCGCTGCTGTTCTCGCTGTTGTCGGAGACGCCGGTGCGCGTGCGCGGCATGGGCGACGGCGCCGACAACGGCCGCTCGGCCAAGGCGATCAGCCAGCTCGGCGCGACGATCGCGAAAGCTCCGAGCGAGCCCGGCGCGATCGTGATCCGCGGCGTCGGCTTGACCGGCATGCGCGCGCCGGAATCGGCGATCGACTGCGGCAACTCGGGCACGACGATCCGGCTGCTGTGCGGGCTGCTCGCCGGCCAGAAATTCACGACCACGCTCGTCGGCGACGCGTCGCTGTCGAGCCGGCCGATGATGCGCGTGATCGAGCCGCTGCGCGCGATGGGCGCCGTCATCGAGGGGACCCCGAAGGGTAGCGACATCACGCCGCCGCTGACGATCTCCGGCGCGGCCGGCTTGCGGGCGATCGATCGCACGCTCGAGATGGCCTCGGCGCAGGTCAAGACCGCGCTCGTGCTCGCCGGGCTCTACGCCGACGGCGACACGCGGATCACCGAGCCGGGCCCGAGCCGCGATCACAGCGAGCGCATGCTCGCGTATCTCGGCGCGCCGATCCGGACGATCGGGCGCACGGTCAGCGTCGACACGCGCGGTTGGAATCGCAAGCTCGCCGGCGCGAGCTTCGCGGTGCCCGGCGATCCGTCGTCGAGCGCGTTCCTCGTCGCCGCGGCCGTGATCGCCGGCGCCGACGAAGTTCGCTTGCCCGGCGTCTGCGTGAATCCGACGCGGATCGGGTTTCTCGACGCGATCGCGGCGATGGGCGGCCATGTCGAGCTCGAGGATCGCGACGATTCGGGGCCCGAGCCGATCGCGACGCTCGTGATCCGCGGCGCCGCGCGCGAGCTGCGTGGCATCGAGATCGCCGGCGACCTCGCGGTGCGCTCGATCGACGAGCTGCCGGTGCTGGCGGTCGTCGCAGCGCGAGCGAAGGGCACCACGACCATTCGCGATGCGAGCGAGCTGCGCGTCAAAGAATCCGATCGGATCGCGACGACGTGCGCGATGCTGCGCGCGTTCGGCGTCGACTGCGAGATTCGCCCCGACGGGTTCTCGGTCGAGGGCGTTCCCGACCGGCCGCTGCGCGCGGCGCACGTCCATGCCGATGCCGATCACCGGATCGCGATGGCGGCGGCAATTGCCGCGCTGTGTGCCGACGGCCCCGCCGAAATCGACGACGCCGACAACGTTGCCACGTCGTATCCAGGGTTTGCGACGGCGCTCACGGCGCTCGGCGGCAACGTCGTTTCGGCGTGAAACCCTCGCCGAGGCGTGCGATATAGCCCTCGATGCGGTCCGCGCTGTTGGCAGTCTTTCTCGTCTTTGGGGCAGCCGCAGGCGCGCGTGCAGACGGCACCGATTTCGGCCCGCAGGTGCGCACGATGTTTCGCGTCGCCGCGTGCGGTGGCGACGACCCGGTGCCCGATCGATTCGGCGCCAAGCTCGTCGACGAGCACTGCAGCGAGCTCCGCGCGGTCTACAAGGCGTACAAAAAAGCGTGGGCCGATCCGGCGCAGTCGTTCATCGCCGAGCTGCGGCCGCAAACGCTGACCACGACCGTCGTGTATCCGTTCGGCGGCGGCGATCTGTCGTCGGCGCTGTCGGTGTTTCCCGATGCGACCGAGCTGACGACGATCTCGCTCGAGGCCGCCGGCGACGTGCGCGTGATCGACACGATCCCGAAGGCGCGGTTCGCCGACGACGTCGACGCGGTGACGATCTACCTGCGCCGGCTCTATCAATCGGCGTACTCGTCGACGAAGGCGTTGCAGGCCGCATCGCACGATCAGCTGCCGGGCACGATCATGATGGCGCTCGCCGGCATGGCCGTGCACGACATGGAGCCGGTCGAGCTGCGCTACTTCGACATCGAGCCCGACGGCTCGCTGCGCTACTTGACGAACGACGAGCTCCAGCAGCGCGCCGACGAGTACAAGGAGACCAAGCGCGGTCAGGCGCCGCCGAAAGAGATCACGCACTACTGGTACGAGCAGGACTCGGCGTTCGCGAACGTCGAGATCAAGTTCCGCGCGCACGGTGCGGATCCGAAGCTGCCGCTGCGCACGTATCGCCACATCGTCGCGAACCTCGACGACAAGCACATGACCGCCGACGATCGCGTGCTGCGTCACCTTCGCCTCAAGGGCAAGGTCGCCGTGATGACGAAGGGCGCGAGCTTCTTGCTCTGGTACGACGACTTCACGCAGATCCGCGAATATCTGCTCAAGAACATCGCGTGGATGATCTCGGACGCGTCGGGGATTCCGCCGAGCTATGCCGAGCCCGCCGGCTACGAGCAGATCACGTACGGCGACTTCACCGGGCCGTACTTCTTGATCGATCCGAAGAACACGCGGTTCGAGTTCGTGAAGTTGTGGAAGAACCAGCCGCACCACGATCTGCCGTTCCGCTTCGGCTATCCCGACAACGCGAAGCACAACCACTTGATGATCACGCGCCCGAAGTCGTGAACGAAACCGCGATCGAATCGCCGCACGGCGCGATCGCGGTGATCGATCTGGCGGACGATCAGATCGACGCGGCGCTCGCACGCTTGCCGGCCGGCGAGCGCGACCGTGCGCAAACATTGTCGCCGATCCGGCGGCGCGACTTCGTCGCCGGTCGAACGGCGTTGCACGTACTCATCGGCGACGTCGAGATCGGCGTGAGCGAGCGCCACGCGCCCATCGCCGACGGCTGGACGTGCTCGATCTCGCACAAGGGCACGCTCGCGGCCGCGATCGCGGCACCGGCCGGCGACGGCTTCGTCGGCATCGATCTCGAGCTCGCCGCCGCGCCGAAGCTCGACATCACGAAGCGCATCGTGACGCCGCGCGAGCCGCAACCGATCGGCGCGGCGATCACGCGCGTGTTCGCGATCAAAGAGGCGATCTACAAGGCAATCGATCCGATCGTGCAACGCTACGTCGGCTTTCTCGAGGTCGAGCTGATCGACGGCCGCGTGGTCACCGAGCTGCCGGTTCGCGTCGAGACGTGGTCGAGCGAGCACGCCGGGCACTGGCTCGCGACGGCTCGCGCATGGAGCGCGTGATGGATCCGCTGCGTCACGCGAAGCTCTCGGCCGGCCGGCGCGGCGGCTCGCCCGACGACTACATCGAGCTGCACGCGTTCTTCGACACCACGAAGGAACTGTGCTCCGACAATCGCCACCGGCTGCTCCACAACCTGT
>DASXEF010000576.1:0-3958 GCA_036490255.1 Kofleriaceae bacterium | reverse complement strand
CGAGTAGAACGAAGCGCACGATCTGATCTTATGCAAACGACCCACGCGCCGCGATGTGGGCATGCACGAGCTACGTGTACGTCTTACAGCGACAAGCCAACGCGCCGGCGCGCCGTGAGGCAATGTGCAGAGCCGAGCGTGAACTCGCGGCACGTGCGCGGCCGGTCGTCGTAGATCTTGCACGCGTAGCGCGTGACGCGATCGCCGTCGGGCTCGCCGCCGCCGAGCGCGCCACAGCGATCGCCGTTGCGGATCACCTCGAGGTACGTCGTGCGATCGACGACGTATGTGGGCTGCCGCTTGACCATCGGATCGCGGCGGCCGACTTCGACCGAGTGATATGCGGCCCGGCAGCACGCGCCGCAGGTCTGGCAATCGAGCGCCGCTTCGTAGCGCTCGCACGCCGGCCAGCGCGGATCGATCTTCGAGCTGGTCTGGCGGCACTTCGCGTTCGCGCGCCACGCGCACGAGCCGCACGTGCCGGTCGCCGTGCCTGCGAACAAGCCGGTCGGATGCTTCGCCGGCGGCAGCTCGGCACGCAACGTCGCGGCCGTCGCGAACGGCGCGGCGGCGAGCGCGATCGTCTGAGTCGCGACGAGCGCGGCGGTCAGCGCGGGAGACCACGGCGGCAGCTCGACCCGGCGCAGCGCCGCGATCGCGGCGATCACGGAGCGCTCGCTGCGATCGGCGAGCACGTTGCCGTCGAGTCGATCCCAGAACGCGCGGAACTCGGTCGTCGGCGCGAACAGGCCGCGCAAGCCGTAGCGGGTGGTCAGCACCCATTGCACGCGCAAGCACGCGTGCTCGCGCCAATCGTGATCGGGCCCGGTGTTGTCCATGCCCCAATCGGGCCGCGCGAACGAGCCTTCGCCTTCGACGAGCGAGTGACACAGCTCGTGGAAGATCATCTGCGCGAGGCTGTCGTCGCTATCGAGCGTCGTCGCGTCGCCGATCGCGAGCGTGCCGGCGCCATCGGTCGCGGCATAAGCGTCCGGCGTCCGGACGATTCGCAGGCCGATCCGCCCGGCCGCGCCGAGCCAGACCGCGGCGAGCGGGTCGACGTAACGTGCGGTGACCTCGCGAGACACGGCTGACAGCTAGCACGAAAACTTGCGACCGCGCGAAGGCTCTCTAATGTGGAGGTATGAAGGGTGACGTGGCGCTCGTGGGCTTCCTGTTCTCGGCACGAGATTGGGAGACATTCGACGCCGGGTTTCGCGCCGAGCTGATGGCCGCCGCGGCATTGCGCGACGGTGCCGACGGCTGGATCGTCGCGCCCGCGACGGGAATCTTGTCGGGACCGATCCGCGTGATCCTGCCGACCGATGCCGGGTCGTAGCGTCCTGATCGCGCTCGGTTGCATCGTCGGTCTCCCGCTGCTCGGCTACGGCGCGTTCGCAGCGGCTGTATGGGCAGCTGCGGCGATCATCTCGGCCGTGATCCGCTGCTCGCGCTCGTCGGCCTGGGCGTGATCATCGGCGGCATCGTGGCCGGCGTGCTGGTCCACCGCCGCGCGATTTCGCGGTGACGTCCGGAAACGGCCAGTCAACCCGCATGGCGCGTGTTACCTCGTATGCGTGACGCGAGAACCAGCCATGTCGGACGACGCGCGTTACGCCGCGATCGTCGCACGCGATCGTCGGTTCGACGGCGTGTTCTTCGTCGGCGTGAGCACGACCGGCATCTACTGCCGGCCGATCTGCCCGGTCCGCACGCCCGGTCGCCCGCGCTGCTCGTTCTACGCGACCGCCGCACAAGCCGAGCGCGCCGGCTATCGCGCGTGCTTTCGCTGCCGGCCCGAGCTCGCGCCCGGCCATGCGGTCGTCGATGCGGTCGATACGCTCGTCGCGACGGCGACCCGACGCATCGCAGAAGGCGCGTTGAACGACGAGTCGATCGACGATCTCGCGCGCGAGCTCGGCGTGACCGGCCGGCACTTACGCCGCGCGATCGAATCGCGGCTCGGCGTCTCGCCGGTCGAGCTCGCACAGACGCGCCGGCTGGCGCTCGCGAAGCAGCTGCTGCAAGACACGCAGTTGCCGATCACCGATATCGCGTTCGCGGCCGGATTTCGCAGCGTGCGGCGCTTCAACGCGTCGTTCGCGCAACGCATGCGCAGCGCGCCGACGAGCGTGCGCCGCCACGCGAGCCCGCTCGGCGACGATCGCGTCGCGCTGCGGCTCGATTATCGACCACCGTACGATTGGGCGCGGATGCTCGGCTTTCTCGCGCCGCGCGCGGTGCCGGGCGTCGAGCGCATCGTCGACGAGTCGTACAACCGCGTCGTCTACCTCGGCGGCGCGACCGGCGAGCTGACCGTGCGCCATGCGACGAAGCGCGACGCGCTCGAGCTCGAAGTGACGCCGTCGCTGCTGCCGGTGCTGATGCCACTTGTCGCGCGCGTGCGCCGCATGTTCGACCTCGACGCGCGACCAGATCTGATCGACGCCGCGCTCGGCCGCGATCGCTCGCTCGCGCCGCTCGTCGCGAAGCGGCCCGGGTTGCGGCTGCCCGGCGCGATCGATCCGTTCGAGGCGTCGATCCGCGCGATGCTCGGCCAGCAAGTTTCGGTCGTCGCCGCGACGACGCTCGCCGGTCGCTTCGCCGCGCAGCTCGGCACGCCGATCGGCGATCGGTTTCGGTTCCCGACGCCGGCGGATGTCGTCGCGGCCGGACCGCTGCGCATCGTCAAGATCGGCATGCCGATGACGCGCGCGACCGCGATCCACGAGCTCGCGCGCGCGATCTGCGACGGCCGCGTCAAGCTCGACGCGCCGAGCGAGCTCGAGCCGTTCGTCGCTTCGCTCGTCGAGCTGCCCGGGATCGGGCCGTGGACCGCGCATTACTTGGCGATGCGCGCGTTGCACGTGCCCGACGCGTTTCCAGCGGCCGATCTCGGCATTCAAAAAGCGTTGCGCCGCACCGGTGCGAAGCGCGCCGAAGCTCGCGCCGAAGCGTGGCGGCCGTTTCGATCGTACGCCGTGATCCATCTGTGGACTCAACTGACCGAAGGAGCTCGCTCGTGATCGTCCAACCGCTCGAGACGCCGATCGGCGTGATTCATCTCGTGGTCGAAGCCGACCAGCTCGTCGAATTGCAGCTGCCTAACCACCCGCCGCCGACCGGCGACTTCGGCAAGCACCCGGTGCTGACGAAGGCGGTCGCGCAGCTGCGCCAGTACTTCGCCGGCAAGCGCACCGAGTTCGATCTGCCGCTCGCGCCGCGCGGCACCGAGTTCCAGCAACGCGTGTGGAAGCAGCTGCTCGCAGTCGGCTACGGCGAGACGTGCAGCTACGTCGACGTCGCGCGCGCGATTCGCTCACCGACGGCGAGCCGCGCGGTCGGCGCCGCGAACGGCAAGAACCCGATCGCGATCATCATCCCGTGTCATCGCGTGATCGGGGCGAATGGCTCGCTGACCGGCTACGGCGGCGGCATGCCGACGAAACGCTGGCTGCTCGATCACGAGCGCTCGCGCGTGCAGCCATCGCTGCTCGAGAGTACGTTGCCGGCGTGGACTGGCTGATCCCTGCGGTGCTTGTCCTCGGCGCGACGTGGCTCGCGTGGACGAAGCAGCGCCACAAGCGGGACCAACTCGCCGCGGCGAACAGCGCCGGGCTCGAGACCGCGCGCGACCTCTCGCATATCTCGCCGGCGTTGCAGCGCACCGCGCTGTGGTCCCTCGCGGAGGGCGGGTTCGAGAGAAGAGTTGTGCACAATGTAATTGCGCGCAATGGAATCGACATCGCCGTCACCGCATTCGACCTCGAGACGCTGCGCGATCGGCGCGGCGAGTGGGCATGGTTGCCGGTCGATCCGCCGTTCCGGATCGGCGGCCTCGTCAGCGTCGTGATCTGCGAGCTCGATCGCGCGTTCCCACACGCGCTACTCAAACGCGCGGGCCGCGGCGACAAGCTGTTGCCCGACGACAAGCTCGGCGGCAATCCGCTGATCAGAG
>DASXEF010000702.1:0-4693 GCA_036490255.1 Kofleriaceae bacterium | reverse complement strand
GCGATGCTGTCACTGCCGGCAAACGCGCCGCAGCTCGTCATGCCGCCTACCGGCACCGCGCAGCTTCGCGTTCGCGGCTCGACGGTCGAGGTCATCGTCGGCGCTGCGATCTCGACCACGACCGGCTCGAGTGGCGGCGAGCTTGCACTGGCCGCGCCGATCGATCTGCATTCGCTGGAAGGTCGCGGCGGCAAGCTCACCGCGATCGCGCTGACCGGCGGCGGCGCGCCGATCGAGCTCGGCGGTGGCGCGGCTGCGGTCGGCGGCAAAGTCATCACCGCGCCGATCACGACCACGTTCGCGAAAGGTCCGTCGCTCGCGATCGCGGCGACCGTTGCAGCGGCTGTGAGCGTCGATAGCGGCGGCGCACTTCTCGATAAAGCCGGTTATGCGTGCGCCGCGTTGGCGACGCTGTTCTTGATCCTGTTCGCGGTTAGCTTGTTCCGCAAATAGCTCTGCATGACCACGCTAAACGCCGGCGACACTGTCGAGGGTCGCTACAAGATCATTCGCGAGCTCGATCGCGGCGGCATGGGAACGGTGTTTCTAGCCGAGCATCAGCTGATCAAGCGGCGCGTGGCGCTCAAGCTGCTCCGCGCCGACCTCGCCGAAGATCCCAGCGTGCTCGATCGCTTCATGAACGAGGCGCGCGCCGCCGGCACGCTCGGTCACCCGAACATCGTCGAGTCGACCGACATGGGCTTCACGCGCGAAGGCGTGCCGTACATCGTGTTCGAGTTCCTCGAGGGCTCGCTGCTGTCGAGCGAGATCTATCGCGTGCACGGCTTGCCGGTGCGGCGCGCGCTGCGCATCGCGCGGCAGATCGCGTCGGCGCTGCATGCCGCGCACTCGGCCGGGATCATCCATCGCGATCTCAAATCCGACAACGTGTTCCTGACCGACCGCGACGATGCCGCCGACCACGTCAAAGTCATCGACTTCGGGATCTCGCGCTTCATCGCCGCCGAGGACGATGCACGCAACCGCGCGATGGTCATCGGCACGCCCGAGTTCATGGCGCCGGAGCAGATCACCGATCCGGAGAGCGTCGACGGTCGCGCCGATATCTACGCGCTCGGCGTGATCCTCTACGAGATGCTGGGCGCGCGCCGGCCATTTCCGACCGACCCCGATCCCGATGTCGTGTTTCGCCGGATCGTCGACGAAGCGCCGCCGGCGCTCGGGATCAGCGATCTGCCGCCCGGCCTCGAGATGATGCTGATGGAGCGGTTTCTGGCGAAGCGCGCCGAGGATCGATTCGAGTCGATGCGCGACGTCGAAGGTGCGCTCGCGGCGTTCGCGGGTGTCGTGCGGCCGGCCGGTCGCGACAGCGCGCCGATTCCGATCGCGTCGCCGCCGTTCGGCTCGTCGGAGATGACGATCACGTCATCGGCGACGAATCCGGTCGCGCTGCCGGCGGCGCCGAAGCGCGCGAGCTTCGGCTGGCTCGTCGCGGCGGTGATGGCCGCCGGCGCCGGATTCGCGCTGCTCACCGCCGAGCCTGGCAAGGCCGCGACCGACGACGCGACGTTCGTCCTGCACGGCGATGCCGACAAGATCGTCGCGACGGTCGATTCGGCCGTGCACGCGGCCCAGCTGCGCATGGACGGGCTCGCGCAAGCGCCGATGCTGCGCGCCGGGATCGAGACCGACGAGCGCACCGTCCGCGACATGCTCAAGGACGACTTCAAGCTCGAGCTCAACCCCGGCGAGATCTTCGAGCTGGTGCAGGCGCAAGGTGGCTCGATGGTGCCGATGGTCCGCGTGCCCGACGGGCCGCCGCTCGTGCCGCCGGCCGATCACGCGGCTCACCTCCACGTCGGCGCGCACGGCCTGGTCGCGCTCGTGACCACGCCGGTAACGACGCAGCGCGGAACCGCCGGCGGCGCGATCGTGCTCGAAGTGCCGATCGATCTGAGCGCGGCGTCGACCCAGATCGCTACCCACGCGACCGCCGCGACGATACAGGGCCTCGATTCGCCGCTGGCTCTCGTCGGGACCGGGTCCGGGTCGGGCTCGCCGGCCGCGATCCCGGTGCCGTTCGCCAAGGAGCTCAACGTCAAGGCGACCCTGCACGCGACGGTGCCCGATAAGGCCAAGCCGACGCGTAACTTGCTCTACGTCCGGCTGGCTTGCTGGATTTTGAGCGGGTTGTTGGCATTCGCTTATCTTGCGAACTTGCTCCGGACGCGACGTCAGGGCTAACTCGTCGGTCATGAGGACACGTGCATTGCTGGTGTGCGCCCTGGTCGCGGCGTGCGGAGGATCGTCCAAACAACCAACCGAGCCGGCGCCTGCGGGCGGCGGAGGCGGCGGAGATACGACGGCATCGACGATGCCGGCACCGCCACCACCGGCGGCGCCGAAGTCGCTCTACGATCGACTCGGCGGCCAGCCGGCGATCACAGCGGTCGTCGGTGAATTCGTCGCTCGCACGACGACCGATCCGCGGATCAAAGAGCGGTTCTTCAACACCGACGCCGAGAACCTCAAGAAGTTGCTCGTCGAGTTCGTGTGCGTCGCCGCGGGCGGCCCGTGCAAGTACGAAGGCCGCTCGATGGAACAGACCCACGCGGGCATGGACCTCGTCGACGACGAGTTCAACGCGCTCGTCGAGGATCTCGTCGCCGCGATGGACAAGTTCAACGTCCCGGCGAAAGAGAAGGGCGAAGTGCTCGGCGCGCTCGGCCCGCTGAAGCCGACGATGGTCGTCAGCGCGGACAAGCTGCACCCGATCGACGACGCGAAGCTCGCGCAGGTCACCAAGCTCGCCGGCTCGGCAAAAGACCCGGCCGTCGCCGAGCTGCTCAACGACGCCGTCGTCGCGGGCAAACGCGGCCAGCGCAACTACGCCGAGCAGCTGTTCTCGCGCGCCGAGATGAAGGCGGCGCCGGGCTCGCTCGCGTCGGTCGCGAACGTGTTCCGCGCCGGTACGCCGGCCCGCGTCATGACAGCGACCAAGAAGCTGCCGGACGAGGCGCCGCAGCCGAAGGTCGTCGGCAGCTCGGACACCGACAACCCGACCGCGAAGCCGCTCGGCGGCTCGCTCAAGGGCACGATGACCGTCGACGGCAAGGCGCCGGACGGCTTCGGCGTCGTCATGATGTGGCCGAAGAAGGGTGGCTACGCGCACCGCGTCGCCAAGCACCGCATCATCGAGCAGCGCGGCAAAGAGTTCGCGCCGCACGTCATGGCCGTGCCGGTCGGCTCGACCGTCGCGTTCCCGAACTACGACGACATCTTCCACAACGTGTTCTCGCTGTCGAAGCCGAAGGCGTTCGACCTCGGCATGTACAAGAACGGCGAGAGCCGCGAGATCAAGGTCGACAAGGCCGGCATCATCCGCCTCGGCTGCAACTTGCACGCGTCGATGTCGGCGTACCTGATCGTCGTCGACGCGCCCGCGTACGTCTCGACAGAGCCGGACGGCAGCTTCTCGTTCCGCAGCCTCGCGCCGGGCGTCTACAAGGTGCAGGCGTGGAACGAGCGCAGCAGTGATCCGGTCGAGACCGAGGTCGAGATCAAGCCCGGCGAGAACACGACGGCGTTCGATCTGAAGTCCGGCGGTCAGCGCGTCAGCCCCGACAAGTTCGGCGACTCGCGCGACACCAAGTAAACCGCGTCGTAACCAATCCCAAGCCCGCCGGATCCGGCGGGCTTTTTTCGTCGGGATGGATCGGCTGGTGCCGAGCGTTGCGCCGAGATGCAGATCCGGTCGACGCTGCTCGGACTCGCGCTGCTCGGCTGCGCTGGACCGAGTCACGACACGAAGGTCGAGAACACGGCGAAGCCGGCGCCGCTGACGCTGCATTCCGACGACGAGTTCATCGCGAACGGCCGCGAGATCGTTCGCCGGCTGGTCGTGATCTTCACCGACGACGGCTGGGACTGCGACAAGCTCGCGGCCGACGTCTCGAACCTCGCGGAGGATCCGATCTGGCCGGCTTCGACGCAGTACGAGGACGCGCATCCGACCGTGCGGGATCGGTTCGCGACCGAACAAGCGCAGATGGGACAGCGGTTCATGGCCGTCGCCGGACCGGCGATGAGCACGTGTGGCGACAACCACGCATTCGCCGCGGCGCTCGCGAAGATGCAGTAGCCGCGCGGCGAGACCTCGGCGAAATCAAACGCCGGGTGTGATTTCGCCGAGGTCCGAAACCACGAACCGCTTCTTCAGGGCCTCTGAAGAAGCGGCGTAGGTAGCGAGAACGAGAGCGATTTACAGCGTGCGCAGGAACGCGACGAGGTCGTTGTGCTGCTGCGTCGTCAGGCCCATGTTGAAGCGCGTGTTGTAGAAGTTGATGACGGCGTCGAGGTCCTTGGCGAAGCCGTTGTGGAAGTACGGCGCACGTGCTGCGAGACCGCGGAGGATCGGACCTTTGAATTCGCCGAGGTTGATCCACTTGCCGGTGATGAGGCCGCGGCCCGGGTCGGTCACCTGCTTGATCGCGCCGGTCGTGTTGTTGCGGAACGTATAGAGCGGCAGGTCGGGCGTGATGAACCGCGGGTCGTCGGCGAGGCCGATGTTGAGCGGCGCCGCGACCGTGTGGTTGCCCAGGTTCGGTGCGTCGTGGCACGTCACGCAGCCGCCGACGAGGTTCGCCGGGCTACCGAACGCCGGGTTGTCGTTGAGGCCGCCGACGCCCGAGATGTTGATCGGGAACGTGTTGAACAGCGTCTCGCCACGCGC
>DASXEF010000550.1:0-13926 GCA_036490255.1 Kofleriaceae bacterium | reverse complement strand
GACGCGAGCGGCGCGCCGAGCGACGTCGTGACGCTCTACGACGCGTACTCACAAGCGGCGCAGCCCGGCACCGCGATGCCGGCCGCACGCGCCGGCGTCGCACTCGGCGTCGAAGCGGGCACGTACGTCTTCATGTTCGGCGGCACCGACGCGAGCGGCTCGGCGCAGGCGAACGACTGGTACTTCGACACGTCCGCGTCGACCGCCGGCGTGTTCTCGGATTTCGGCGCGAAGCCGGGCTTCGAGCGCACCGGCCAGACGATGGTCGAGGTCGATGCCGACGACTTCATGATGACCGGCGCGCCGGCTGCCGAGCTCTCCGATCTCAGCGGCGTGCCGACCGCGCGTGCCGACGTGTCGAGCCTGCCGACGGCGGGCGCCGGCACGACGGGCAGCGACGGCAACCTCGAGGCGATCTTCGTCGATAGCTCGGCGGTGACGCGCTATCGCGATGCGACCGACATGTTCGACACGCTGACCGCGCCCGGCGTCGCGCGCGACGGTGCGAGCGTGGTCGCGCTGCCGACGGCGTTGATCGGCGTGTTCTGCGGCGGTAGCGACGCGGCGACGATCGATCCGATCAGCGGCGCGGTCGTCGACGTGCCGAGCATGCCGAGCGTGCCGCGCGCGTCAGGCTGTGCGGTCGCGACGACCGATCAGATCCTCGTGATCGCCGGCGGCGAGCTCGCCGACGGCAGCGGCGTCGCGACGACGGTCGAGATCTTCGACGCCGTCACGCTCGCGCCAATCGCGACGGCGCCACTCGTCGTGCCGCGCACGAACGCGACCGCGATCCCGCTCGGCAACGGCCAGATCGTGATCGCCGGCGGCGACGATCAGAACGGCGCGCCGATCGCCACGATCGAGCTGGTCACACCGATGCCGGTAATGCCGTGAAGCAGCTCTACCTGGCACTCACGATCGGCGGCGCGATCGCGCTGGTCGCGCTCGACGCGCCGAGCTGGCTCGCGCTTGCATCGGGCCTCGCGATCGCGCTCGCGACCCGCGTCGATCGACCGAAGCGCGCGAAGCCGCTCACGACGTTCGCGCTGCAAGCTGGCGTCGTCGCGCTCGGCGCCGGCATGAACCTCGACGTCGTGTTGCGCGTCGGACTCGACGGCGCGCTGGTCACCGCGACGAGCCTCGCGCTCGCAGTCGTGCTCGGGCTCGCGCTCGGCCGCGCGATGTCAGTGCCCAAGGACACGTCGCTGATGCTCGCGATCGGCACCGGCATCTGCGGCGGCAGCGCGATCGCGGCGATCGCGAGCGTGATCAAACCGAAAGACCACGAGATCTCCGTCGCGCTCGCCGTCGTGTTCGTGCTCAACGCCGTCGGCCTGATCCTGTTTCCGATCATCGGTCACGCGCTCGGCATGACCGAGACCGTGTTCGGCCGGTGGTGCGCGCTCGCGATCCACGACACCAGCTCCGTCGTCGGCGCCGGGCTCGCGTACGGGCCGATCGCGCTCACGGTCGCGACCACGACGAAGCTCGCGCGTGCGTTGTGGATCGTGCCGGTCACGCTCGCGACTGCGGTGCTGCGCCAGAATTCGTCGCCGGCCGGCACGCGCGGCAGCCTGCGCGATGTCACGTGGCCGTGGTTCATCCTCGGCTTCGTCGCGGTCGCCGCGCTGGTGACGTGGGTGCCTACCCTCGCGCCGCTCGCGAAGCCGGTCGCGATGATCGGTCGCCGCCTGCTCGTGCTCGCGTTGTTCTTGATCGGGCTCGCGCTGTCGCCGTCGGCGATCAAGAAGGTCGGCGCGCGGCCGTTCCTCGTCGGCGTGACGCTGTGGGTGATCATCGCCGCAGCGAGCGTGCCGCTGGCGTTGATGTCGACGTAGCGCTGCTACGGCGTCGCGAGAATCCGCTCGACCTCGGCGACGAGGTGCTTGAGCCCGAGCGCTTTGTTGATGTAGCCGTCGACCTTCGCGTCGATCGCGCGTTGCTTGAGCTCGGGCTCG
Source organism: Kofleriaceae bacterium (assembly GCA_036490255.1). Taxonomy (GTDB): domain Bacteria; phylum Myxococcota_A; class Polyangia; order Haliangiales; family Haliangiaceae; genus JABFXX01. Next base: position 11,965 of record DASXEF010000550.1, on the reverse strand, counting down.
TCGAGCGTCGAATAGAGAACGATGCGGCCGCGTACGCCGCGCTCGTGGCGCAGGATCGACGCGACGTCGTCGCCGAACAGCTCGGGCATCACGACATCCATCAAGATCAGATCGAAGCCGTCGGCGCCGCGCGCGTCGACCTCGGCGACCGAGCCGCGCGTCTCGACCGCGTAGCCCGCGTTCGACAGCACGCGCTTGGCGGCGCCGATCACGACCGGATTGTCGTCGACGAGGAGGATCCGCTTCATAGAAACCTCGCTTTCGGGTCCTCCGCTTTCGGCTTCTCCGGACCCGGCTCGGTCATTGCCCGGGCAAGCTTACCAAATGATACGTGGTCGCGGCGGCGATGGTCCGGCGCAGCTCGTCGAACGAGCGCGCCTGCGTATCGGTGAGGACGTACGTACCGTCGTCGAAGCCCTCGAGCCAGCGCTGCGAATGCGGCACGCGCGCGGCGGTCGCGAGGCCGTGATCGATCTCGATTTCGGGATCGGCGTCGATGCTCCAACGCACCGCAATCCCGGTGCGCGTGATCGCACGGACGCTGCCGTCGTCGTCGATTCCCACGACATTCGCCGCGTTCGGCACGTGCGCGGTTTGGGCCGGCGCGATCGAGCTGCCGGTGACGCGCGCGCGCGCGATCACCGCATCGCGGCCCGCGGTCGCGATTTCCGTCGCGGTCGCCGCGAGCGCGGTGACCGCGCCGACGTGTTGCGTGACGAGCATGCGATGCGCCGCGTCGATCGATTCGCCGCGGCGCGGCCATGCGAGCACGGTGCCGCCGTTCGAGCCGGCGACGACGAGCGCATCGGTCACCGCGACGAGATGCGTGTCGCCGATCGGCCCGGGCAGCTCGGCGAGCTGGGTCGCGCCGGCGATCTTCCACACGCGCACCGAGCGATCTTGGCCGCCCGACGCCGCGATCGCGCCGGTCGCGTCGAGCGCGACGCACTCGGTGCCGCCGGGATTGCCCGCGAGCGATGGTCGCGCGCTGCCGTCGCTGCCGAACACCGCGATCGGTCCCGCCGACGTCGCGACCGCGACCACGTCGCCGGCCGTCGCGATCATCTTGATGATGCTACCGAGCTGCTTCTTGTCGGGCTCCGCGCGCCACCACACGAGCTCGCCCTCGGCGGTGCCGGTGATCACCGTGCCCTTCGCGATCGCGAGCGCGGTGGCGCGGCCCTTGATCGAGCCCAGCTTCGCGAGCTTGTGATCGGCGAACGACCACGTCGCGACGGTGCCGGCGTCGTCGACCCATGCCGCGAACGAGCCGTCGTCGGCGACCGCGAGCTTGTCGGCGGCGAGCCCGCCGGAATCGAGCACCGTCGCCGGCATCGTCGCGAGGTCCCAGCGCCGCACGATGCCGTCGCTGTCCGACGACAACAGCACGCGATCGTGCTCGGCGAACGTGACGTGGCGGATCCGGCCGGTGTGGCCGTGCAACACCGTGCGCTGCAGCGTCGCAGAATCGATCACGACGAGCGCGCCGTCGTCGGTGCCCGCGGCGATCCGCTTGCCGTCGCTGGAGATCGCGACCGCACGCACCTGCGCGTGAAACTCGGCGAGCGGCGTGACGTGATCGGCCTCGATCTTGGTCAGCGCGCCGCCGACGCCGCCGATCACGACGTACGCGCCGTTGGGCGCGAACATCGCGCGCTTCGCATGCATCCCGGTCGTCGTCGAATGATCGATGACGAGCGCGTCGCCGTTGCGCGAGAGCCAGTGCACCGTGCCGTTGCTGTCCGACGCGATGAAGTGCGTGTCGTCGCTCCACACGTCGGTGACATCGACGCCGGGCAGCTCGAGATGTGCGACCTCGCCGGTCGCGGTCGGCGTCATCTGCCAGTCCCAGATGTTGCCGTCGTGATCGCTCGCCATGACGTGCTTGCCCGACGGCGAGAAGTACACGCTGCCGATCGCCGAGTGCGTGCTGATCATCGGCTTGCCCGGTGCGCGGCCGTGCGCCCACGCGATCAGGTTGCCGTGATCGTCGCCGGTGACGAGCCACGCGCCGTCGGGCGACCACGCGATGTGCTGGACGTCGCCGGCGTGACCCGCGAGATCGGCGAGCACGTGGCCGTCGTGTGCGACGACCGTGAGCGAGCCGTCGTCGCCGCCGATCGCGAACGACCTGGCGTCGGGTGACGGTCGCGCGAGGTGCGCGCGGCCGCCGTGCGCGGTCGAGAACAACAAGCGCTTGGTCGGCTCCCACACGTTCACCGTGCCGTCGTACGCGGCGCTGACGAAGCCGCCGTCGTACGCCTCGATCCAGTGCACCTCGTCGCCGTGGCCGCGCAGAATGTCGACCGAGACGCCGCGCGCGATCGCTTCGTTCGCGATCGTCCACGCGATGCCGACGATGCCGCGGTCGATACCGCGATCGCTGAGCTCCTTGAGCCACGCGATCGCTTCGGTCGGATCGCGCGCGAGCACGGAGCGCGCCTGGCGCAACACGAGCTGGTTCGTGCGCATCTCGAGATCGTTGCGCGCGACCTCGGTGCGCGCGCGCGCGTCCTCGGCGGCTCGCCACAAGTACGTCACGATCACGGCGAACGCGATCGCGGCGAGCACGCCCGCGATCACGCCCGCGGCGACGACCGGCCGCCGCTTGACGAACCGGCGCGTGCGCTCGAACACGCCCGGCGTGCGCACGGTGACCGGCAAGCCGTCGAGGTGGCGGCGGATGTCGTCGCCGAGCGCGGCGACCGATTGATAGCGATCGCCCGGCTCTTTTTGCAGCGCCTTGTGCGTGATCGCGTCGAGGTCGCCTTTGAGCTGCGGATCGCGCGACGCGAGCGGCCGCGGCGCATCCTCGCTGATCATGCCGGTGAGCACGCCGATCGGCGCGTCGCGCGGCCCGAACGGCAGGTCGTTGCACGCGAGCTCGTAGAGGATCACGCCGAGCGTGTAGACGTCGGTACGCGCATCGACCTTGTCGGCGCGCAGCTGCGCTTGCTCCGGGCTCATGTAGAGCGGCGTGCCGATCAGCTCGCCCGCACGCGTCGTGGCCGGCGTGCGATCGTCGGGCGTCGCGAGATGTGCGACGCCGAAGTCGAGCACGACGACGCGGCCGTCGGTCTTGACCATCACGTTCGACGGCTTGAGATCGCGGTGGATCACGCCCTTGAGATGCGCGTGATGCACGGCCTCGCACAGCGACGAGAACAGCTCGATCCGGCGGCGCAGCGCGAGCGGCGTGACGAACTTGTCGAGCGTCACGCCGTCGACATGCTCCATCACGAGGAACGGATGGCCGTCGGCATCGCCGGCTTCGAACACGCGCGCGATGCCGGGGTGGTCGAGCCGCGCCATGATCTCGGCCTCGGCGGAGAACCGCGCGAGCGCGCCACCCGATCGGCTCTGCAACACCTTGATCGCGACGCTGCGTCGCGGCGCTTCTTGCTCGGCGGCGTAGACGGTGCCCATCCCGCCTTCGCCGATCACCTGCGTGATGCGATAGCCCGGAATCTTCGGCGCATCGTCGCGCCAATCGGCGCCGCGAATGTTGCGCTTCTCGTCGAGAGTCGGAATCTCGGTTCGAGCGAGCGCTTCCGGCTCGAGCGTACCCACCGCCGTGAGTATCGCCTATCGCGGGCCCGCTGCAATCGCCGGCGTCGCGCGAACCTCGACGAGCCGGCGCGCTTTACGCCCCGCATCGTCGCGAACGACCAGCTCGTGCTTCCCGGCGGTCGGGATCCAGAACACGCGCTCGCCGGCCGGCGCCGTCTCGAGCAACGCACCGTCGACGAACCACGACAGGTGTGCGGCGCGCGTCGACGCGGTCAGCGCCACTCGCTGCGTGCCCGGCGTGACGCCCGGGATCAGCGTGACGACCTGGCCTTCTCCGGGCGTGACGATCGACGGCGGCGCGATCGCGGCATCGCCGGCGCGCTCGGCGCACTCGGGCGCGAGCTCGGGCGCCTCTGGAATTCTGCGTTCGCGGCCTTCGAGCCACGCGCGCACCGCGCTCGGCAACACGACGAACGACTTCGTCGTGTACTCCTTGCCCGGCGTCTTGCAGCCGGGCAGCACGGCATGGCCCGCCTCATCGACGTCGAACGCTTGATGATACGGACACGGCGTCGTCGGTACCGCGTGGACCGGTGCGAGCACTTTGATCCGGTGATCGCACGCGGCCGTTGGCACGTGGCCCGAGAACGCGCAGACCTCGACCTCGGCGAGATCGTCGGGCGCGCCGGCGGGCAAGTGCGCGACCTCGTGGTTCGCGAGCGCTTCGAGCACGTCGAACAGCAGCGGGCCGGCGGCCTCGGAGCCGACGAGGTCCGTGCTCGGTTTGTCGTCGACGTTGCCGGTCCACACGACGGCCGTGTACGCCGGGCCCGAGCCGACCGCCCACGCGTCGCGGAAGCCGAAGCTCGTGCCGGTCTTCCAGTGGATCTCGGCGGGCACGCCGCTGATCGCGCGGCGCTTCGGAAAGTCGGGGCGATCTTTGAGCGACAGCGCCTCGCGCGTCAGGTACGCGGCGCCGGGTCCGTAGATCGGCAGCGGTGCTCCGAGCGGATCGCGCGCGGTCAACCGCAGCGGCTCGTACACGCCGTTCTCGGCGAGCGTCGCGTAGATGCCGGCGAGCTCGAGCGGCGTCAGCTCGATGCCGCCGGCGATCAGCGAGAGCCCGTACGTGCCCGGCGACGCATCGCGCGCGCTCGCGACGCCGACCCGCGCGAGCTCGCCCATGAACGTCTCGACGCCGAGCTGTTGCAGCAGATCGACGAACGGCAAGTTCAGCGAGCGCGACAGCGCTTCGCGCAGCGTGACGAGCCCGGCGTAGTCGCCGTCGAAGTTGCGCGGCTTGTACGTGCCGTACTGGCTCGGCACGTCGGCGACGAGATACTCCGGCAGCGCGAGCCCGCGATCGATCGCGAGCGCGTAGAGCAGCGGCTTGAGCGTCGAGCCCGGCGAGCGCGGCCGCGCGAACATCGCGAGCTGACCGCCGTGCGTCGCATCGGCGAAGTCGAGGTTGCCGACCAGCGCGACGACCTCGCGCGACCGATGATCGACGACGACGAGCGCGGCGCCGTAGATGTTCTTCGTGTGCAATTCGTTCGTGCGCAGTCGCATTTGCTGCTCGGCGATCGCCTGCGCGCCGGCGTCGAGCGTCGAGCGCACGCGCAGCTGGTCGGGATGCCTCGCGTGCAAGTAGATCGCGGCGTGCGCGGCTTCGCGCGGCATCGACCGCAGGTGATCCGGCACCGGCTCGGTCGCCTCTTGCGCGATCGCCTGCGCGGCATCGACCGGCGAGAACACGCCGGCATCGATCAGCTTCGCGACGATCGAATCGCGACGCGCGCGCAAGCGCTCGACGTTCGCCGCCGACGGCGCGAAGTGCGCCGGGCCTTGCGGCACGGCGAGCAGCGTCGCGATCTCGAGCGGCGTCAGCAGCTGCGGGCCGTGGCCGAAGTACGTCCACGCCGCGCTCTCGACGCCTTCGACGTTGTCGCCGTACGGCGTGCGCGACAGATACTCCTCGAGGATCTCGCGCTTCGACAGCCGAAGATCGAGCTGCACCGCGCGAAACATGTCCGCGAGCTTGCTCGGCAGCGTGCGCGCGCGTGGCTCGTAGAGCCGTGCGAGCTGCATCGATAGCGTCGAGCCGCCCGACACGCGCCGGCCGTGGATCACGTCGGACCACGCGGCGCGAACGATCGCGATCGGATCGACGCCGTGGTGCGAGTAGAACCGTTTGTCCTCGAGTGCGATCAGCGCGCGAATGAACGCCGGGTCGATCCGCGGCAGCTCGACGTGCAAGCGCCACTTGTCGTCGGATGACAAGAACACGTAGGCCGGCCGGCCGTCGCGATACTCGACGACGTTCGACCAGCTGGTCTCGCCGTGGCGCGCCGGCAGCGGGACGAGATATGCGGCGGCGACCAGCACGAGCCACGCGACGTTGATCGCGAGGACGGCCCAGAGTCGTACTCGTACTCCTACTCGTACTCGATTTGAGATCCCTATCTTCAAGAGTCGTTCTCGTGCGCGCTGTCAGCGAAACGATTGCTGTCATCCTCACGATGCTCGCCGCATCGGTTTCACGCTCATCCTCGCCGCGTCGGCTCTACTCTCATCCTCACGATGCTCGCCCGATCGGTTTCACGGTCATCCTCGCCGCGTCGGCTCTACTCTCATCCACACGATTCTCGCCGCGTCCCGCCTTCAATCTCATCCACACGATTCTCGAGTACGAGCACGAGTACGAGTACGAGTACGATTTAGAGCAGCTTGCCGGTCCATGGGCCGCCGATCACAGCCGTGTCGGCTTTCGCGCGTGCCCACAGCGTCGGGTCGTACATCGCGCCCGCTTCGAGCGGCGGGATCGCGAACTTACCCGCCGTCACCGCGCGCACCGTGTAGACGATCTTCTTGCTCTCGTGCGGCGCGAGCGCGCCGAACGCTTCGATCCGATCGTCGCGCATGTTCATGAAGTCGACCGGCCACATCTCCTCGTCTTTGACCCAGTCCGGCTTCGTCGTGCGGCCGAGGCGAGGGTTCTCGATCTCGAAGCCGGCCGGTAGCCGATCGACGAGCGCGATGTTCTGGATCGTGACGCTGCTCGTGTTCTCGATGTCGATCTCGACGAACACGAGGTCGCCGAGCGCGAGCGTGCCGCCGCTCGGCGCGATCTCGGTCGAGTCGAGCTTGTGATACGAGCGCGAGACCTCGAGCCCGTTGCCGCCGGTCTTGTACGTCGCGTTCGGCCGCACGCCTTCGCTCGAGATCACGAGCCACATGCCGGCGGCGCTGTCGGGCACGTCGAGCGTGAGCGACTTGTACTCGCTCGCGCGCTGGAGCGACCACGTCTTGTCGGTCGACTTGCCCTTGGTCGCGCGCGGGCCTATGACCTGACCGTCGGCCTTGAGCGTGCCGCCGGCGACGCCCTTGCCCGCCGTCGCGTTCACCCACTTGCCCAAGCCGGTGATGCCCCACACCAGCTCTTGCGTGTTGTAGTACCAGGCCGGCTCGCCGACGAGCATCTCGGCGACGCGGTTCGCGAGCGGTTCGCCCGCCGGATCGGAGCCGAACAGATCGAAGAACACCGACAGCTGCTCGCCGCGGCGGCGGCGATCCGAATAGAAGCTCCAGCTGTTGATGCGGTAGTCGATGATCGGCGAGCTATCGACGGTCTTGAGCTGGTTCGCGAAGCGGCGATCTCCGGACAAATAGAGGGCGGCCTCGAGGAGGTAGCGATCTTCGAGCTGCTCGCCGGTCGCGTTCGCCGGGATGTCGCCGATCAGCTTGAGCACGCGCGCTTTCTTGCCCTTGCCGGCGCGCGCGAGCACGTAGTGCAAGTACGCCTCGGACTGCTCGTCGTAGTGGTTCCACGGATTGCGCGCGATCTTGTCGCCGCGCTCGTACGCCGCAGTCCGCGCGTCGATCCACGCGAGGACTTCTTTGAGCCGATCGTCGGGCACGGTGTAGCCGGCCTTCTTCGCGTCGAGCAGCATGTCGGTCGCATACGCGGTCGCCCACTCGAGCGGCTCGGTCGAGCCCGGCCAGTAGCCGAAGCCACCCGACGGCGTCTCCATCGAGAAGATGCGATTGATGCCGGCGAGCACCATGTCCTCGATCTTGAGCTCGGCGAGCTGCGGATCGACCTGCTGCGCGAGGCTCGCGATGTAGAGCAGCGGGCGCGTCGACGACGTCGTCTGCTCGATGCAGCCGAACGGGTAGTGAATGACGTAGTCGAGGTTCTGGAACGACTCGCCGTACGGGTTGTTCGTGATCCAGAACTGCGTCTGCTCGCTCGTCGGCACCCAGTTCTTGAGCGCGGGTTGCGACGCGAGATCCAACGTGCCCGGCACGAGCTTGAGCTTCTGGATCACGCGCTCTTTCGGGCCCGACGGTAAGAACGGTACGTCGAGCGTGTCGCTGACCTTCAAGTTGCCCGCGGTCGCGACCACGCGCAGCGTCGCGCCGCCGGCGGGAATCGTCGCTTTCGCCTGAAACACGACTGTTTCCGACTTGCCGTTCTCGATCTTGACCGAGCCGGTGTCCTTGCCGCCGAATGCGATCGGCGCCGGACCACCCTTGTGCGGCGCCAAGCCCGCGATCGCGAGCTCGACGCTATCGAGCTTCACGCTGACGTTCAGCGGGCCGCCCGACACGTTGGTCAGGAACACGGGGATCTGGATCTCGTCGTTCTGCGTCACGAAGCGCGGGAACGTCGCCTGGACGACGAGTGGATCGCGCACGGTGACCTCGGCTTCGGCGCGGCCGATCTTCGTCGGGCCCGCGACGATCGCCATCACGCGGAGCTGGCCGCGATACGACGGGACCTGGAACGGCACCGTCACTTTACCGTCGGGGCCGACCTGCACGACGCCGGAGAACAACGCGACCGGCTTCACCGGCTGCACGCGGCCACCGGCGAGCGAGCCCTGATCTTCGCCGCCCATGTCGTCGCCGCCGCCGGTGCGCGACGACACGCCCGCCGGGTTGTGCAGCATCGTCCAGCCGATCGTCTCGAACGTCTCGACCGCGAGCGCGCGCCGCGCGAACAGCTCGCTCAGCGGGTCGGGCGTCTTGAACTTCGTCAGCGACAGGATGCCTTCGTCGACGACCGCGATCGTCGCGAACGTGGGTCCGCTGATCGCGCCGACGTCGAGCGTGACGGTCAGCGGACTCGACGAGCGGACTTCTTTCGGCGCGACGATCGTCACGCCTTGCGTCAGCGCGGTCGGCAACACGCGCACGCTGGTCAGGCCGTACGCGCGATCGGGCAAGAACGCGGTCTTCGATTCGCTGTGCGGATCTTTGACGAGGAACGCGCTGACGTAGACGTTCGGCACGTAGTCGGCGAGCGTGAAGCTCCACGCTGCCTCGCCCGCTTTGACGTCCTTCCACGCGTAGCTGATCACGTGATCGGTCTCGACCGTCCACAGCACGCGGCCGCGATACGGCGCCACGACCGAGACCGCGATCGGCTTGCCGACGTCGATCTCTTTCGGCAGCTTGAGCTGCAGCTGGGTCGGCTTCGCCGGGCGCGGCGTGGTGTCGACGCGGCCGCCGTTGCCGTAGCCGTAGTAGTACGCGTACGGATAGCTGCCCGGCAGCTCGAGCTCGGTCTTCGCGTTCGCGGCGCTCACCTTGACGACGTAGCCGACGTCGGCATCGCCCGGCGTGACGTCGAAGTGGAAGTGGCCGGTGCCGTCGACCTGCGCGGTGAGCTTGCCTTCGGGCACGCTGCGCGTGTAGCGCTCGTAGCTGTCGTCGCCGCCTTCGTCGTTGTAGCTGTAGCCGTAGTCGGACTCGAGGTGAGCGAGCTGGATCGCGATCTGCTTCGGCGGATTCGCGACCGGCTTGCCCTGCCAATCGACGACGATGCCGTCGACGCCGAACCGCGTGCCGGATTCGGCGCTCGTCGCGCTGGTCTTGAGCCCGAGATAGAACTTCTCGGGGTGCAACGTCATCGTCGACGATCCGACGGTCGCGCGACCGCTGCCGGCTTCGAGCACGGAGACGTTCGCCGTGATCTGCGAGGTCTGAGTGAACGTCGTCTTGCCGTCGGGACACGCGGTCTCGCTCGTGCCCAGCGGGCCGAGCTGGTCCTTCGTCGCCTCGCCGAAGTTGACGGGCTTGCCGCGCGGCCGAACGCCGTACGTGTAGTCGGTGTTCGTCGCCGGCATGAACTCGACCGGCTCCGCCGTGCACGTGAGCTCGACGCCGCTCTCGGCGGCGCTGCCGCCGAACAAGTAGACGGCGGAGACGTTGAACGCGAGCGGCGCGCCGAACAGCGCGTCGGCGGTCTTCGGCGCGATCGTGACCTTCATGCGCTCGGGCACGAACTCTTCGACCTCGACGTCGTACGCGGCGAGCGCGCGGTCGGCGACCGAGAGCTGCACGCGCCAGTGGCCGGTATCGGCGAACACCGGCAGCTGGTGATCGATCGAGATCACGCCGGCCGCGTTGGTCTTGAGCGAGAGCTTCTTGACGACTTTGGCGCGCGGATCGATCACCGTCGCGTCGATCGGCAGCGGGGTCGCCGGCGCGCGATCGTGATCGTCGCGCACGATCGCGGTGACGTGCGCGGTGTCGCCGGGGCGATACACGCCGCGGTCGGAGTACATCGACGCGCGATACGGGCCTTGCGCGATGTACGGCGCGCCCGACGTCGTCGATTCGGTGACGTCGGCGCGCAGATCGCTGTAGCGGATGTACGTGAGGTCGTCGCCCTTGCGCGCGATCAACGCGAACGGCATCGCGTCGTCGGGATCGTTGTCGTCTTTGGCGTCGAGCGTGCAGCCGGAATCGCCCGACGTCGTGCAGCGCGCGACCGTCTTGCCGCTCTTGCGCACGAGGCTGACCTCGACGCCGTCGAGCGACTCGGCGCTATCGATGTCGAGCGCCCAGACGTGAACTTGCTGCTGCCACGGCTTGTCGGGCGGCGCCGTCTTCTTCGCGACGAGCGAGATGTTCGTCAACAACAGGCGCGACGTCGCATCCGCGCCGACGCCGTTGAGCTTGAGCTCGAGCACGCCGCGCGTGGTCGCCGGCAACAGCGATGCGACGTCGATCCACGACGTCGTCGGCTGGTCGGCGGTGCTGCGCAGCGGGATCTCGGACTTGAGGATCACGTTGCTCGTGCGCTCGTCCTCGCCGTCGGTGCTCTCGTCGCCGAGATAGAACACGAGGTTCTCGGGCGGCACTTGCCGGACGGTCAGGTTCACCGCGTCGACGTTGAGGTGCTTGATGCCGAGGTTCGTCCATGCCGTGCGCGGCAAGTAGCGGCCGCTGCCGATGAACGAGACCTGCGGCTTGCGCTCGGCGATCGAGAACGACTGCGAGAACGGCGCGATCACGGCGCCGCCGTCGATCGACCGCGCGCCGGAGTCGATCGTCATGGAGTACGTGCCACGTGCGAAGTCGCCGAAGATCCGGAACCCCGACTTGCCGTTCGTGATGTACGCCTTCTTCACCTCGGGCTTGAAGTGAATGCGGCTGATCGCTTCGTCGCTGAGCTGGCAGCGCTCCGACAGATCCGAGAAGCCTTCGCCGTAGTACGAATAGCGGTGCCCCTCGGGGGCGGCGCCGTCGTCGCACACGACCTCGAGGTAGTAGCCGTTCGCGCCTTCGACCGCGATCGCGGTCTTGATCGTGACGACCTTGTCGGTCTCGATCACGAACGAGCCGGTCGCCGCCGGCGCGGTCGCGCCCAGCGCCGACGCCAGCCCGGCCTTGATCGACAGCCCGATCTTCGCGCCGATCGCGATCCGCGCATCCTCGATCCGCAGCGTGACGACGTTCGCCGTCTGGTAGCTCGGCAGCACGTCGATCTTGCGTGCCGCCGTGCCGTTGACGGTGATCGTCATCGCGGCGCGCGCCTTGTTCGGCAACACCGGCCCCGAGAACGCGACCTCTGCGGTGAGCGTGCTACCGGCGACGTCGACCACCGTCGGCGCGAAGCCGAGGTACTTGAACGCCGGCGTCTTGAACGTGTAGCTCCAGGTCTGGCCCTTCGGCGGCGAGACCACGCCGTCGCGCGTCTCGATGTGCGTGAAGTCGATCGTGTAGGACGTGTCGAACGCGAACGGCCGCGACGGCGTGAACGTCAGCTCCGACGTGTTCGAGAACGTCAGCCGGCCGGCGACTTCCGGCGTGATCTTGACGACCGATTGCGAGCTGACGCCGCCGATGCCGTCCTTGTCGACGATCGGCTGCGCGAGCTCGACGACGACCGACGCCGGCAGCTCGTTGTCGCGGCCGAGCTCGTGAATGATCGGCTGCAGCGACGCCGGCGTGACCGGCGCACGCCTCGGCGCATCGGCATCCGCGTTCGAGCCCGGCGTCGATGCCGCGACGCCCGCGGGCGTGCCCTTGCCGACGTCGTCGAGCTTGGATTTCGAGTGACAGCCAACGATCGCCGCGACCAGCGCCAGCGAATAGATCCGACCAGGCATAGTGCTCCCCGTGTGCCGACAACGCGTGGCCCACTCCACGCATTCCGCAAGGA
>DASXEF010000544.1:0-2894 GCA_036490255.1 Kofleriaceae bacterium | reverse complement strand
CGGCCGCCCGGCGATCACGCCGCCGGTCTCTTCTTCGTAGAGATTTTCAGCGAGGTCGCGACGAACCTCGGCGATCGGGCACTGCACGTACGCCCAGCCGACGAGCACGGGAAAGTCGCGCACGTAGGTCGCGTACTCTTGCTCGAAGTGCACGTGCAGCCGCTCGCGCGGCACCGTGCCGTCCGTGAAGCGCGGCCACGCCCAGTGGGTCTTGCGCTCCATCACGGCGAGTAAAGCTTCGCGGAAAGCGTCGCGGTCCACGCTTCACTTTAGCAGGTCGGCGTCGAGCTCGACGTGCACGCCACGCGCGCCGGGTGCGAGTGAGAGCGTGGCGCCGCGCACGTGCAACGCGACCGGGACATCACCGACGCCAAGCCGGCGATCTCCGAAGATCTGGCGCACGAGCTCGATGAAGCGAGCGGCGAGCACGCCGTCGAAGTCGCCGCTGCGCGCCGCGAGCCCGGCGACGAGATCGGCGTAACACGGCACCAGCGTCGTCGGCGTGCGCTCGCACGCGAGCTCGAGCGGCGCGAGCTTCACGGTCGCCGGCAAGGTTAACGCCAGCGCACCGAACACGCGACCGACCGTCGACGCCTCGCCATCGCGGATCGCGATCCGCGCGTCTGCGGCGAGCCGCAGGTGATCGCCGGCCGGCTCGAGCACCGGCGGCAGCGCGAGCGTCGGCGAGCCGACGCGCACCGACAGATATTGCGCGACCGTCGCGTCGCGTGCGAACGCGCGATCGAGCCCGGCCTCGGCGATCCGGCGATCGAGCCAGCCGCTGCGCCACAGCTCGAACAGCATCGCGTCGAGCGCGTCGATGTCGAGATCGAGCGCGAGCATCGTATTCGCGCGTGGCTCGACGCGCGGACCTGCCGCAAAATGTGGCGGCGCACCCTCGAACGCGACGCCGAACGGCAACACGGCCCACTCGCCATCGCGCACTTCGATCGGCGCGTCGCAATAGACGAAGCGCAGCGTCTGGCCATCGCCGAGCTCGACCGGCGGCGGTGGCTCGAGCGTCGTCGCGATCGCACCGTCGAGCTCGCGCGCGGCGAGCTTGCTGGCGACCTCGGCGGTGGGTAGCTTTTCGCTGAGCCATTCGAGCACGCGATTCTGCAGCTCGAGCTCGGCGTGCACGGCGATGCGAAAGTGTGCCGCGCGATCGGGGATCAGCGCGATCGTGATCGGCGCGGCCGCGTGCTCGAATCGCACGGTCGCGGTCGCGCGCACGTAGCCGTCGCGCGCGCCTTCGCTGCCGAGCAGCTGCGCGTCGTAGAGGTGCGTCTCGAATCGCGCCCAGCGCAACGTCGGATGCTCGACGCGCACGAAGTGGCCGATGCCGATGATCGACGCATCCGCGAGCTGATTCGCGACGAGCTCGCCGACCATCGGCGCGAGTCGATCGAGCAGCGCTTGACCGACGACGAGCCGCGCGCTGCACGCGCCGCTAACTTGCGAGGGACCGTCGAGCGCGGTCGCGCCGACCTCGCGCACGTGATCGCCGCGATACGTGACGCGCCAGCGCGTCCGGCGCAGCCCCGGCGCGTCGGGCTCGGCGGTCTCGACCGCGCGAGCGATGTTCGCGCTGCCATTGCGGCCGCCGTGAAGCTCGACCGCGAGCTCGATCCCGCCGCTGTGCCGCTCGATCATCGCGAACGCGACGACGAACGCGACGACGAGCGCGAGACCGCGGATCACTCGCGGCGACCGGAGAAGCCGTGCGTGATCGGCGACGAATCGACGTTGCGCGCGCACAGCGACTGGCCCGCGCCGATCACGATGCCGCCGCCGCTGTACGAGAACCACGCCGCCGTGCTGCTACATGCGCCGATCTTCACGATCAGCTCGCGGCCCGGATTGATCGCGGTGATCGCGAACGGACCGTCGACGATCGACGTCGGCGTATTCGGCGCGAGCGTCACGACGATCGTGCCGGTGCTCGCCGAGCCGAGCGCGACGTTGTCGCCGGCGCTCGTCGTCGCCGGCATCGCGTGAGCGCACGCGGCGAGCGCGATCGCGGCGAGCTTCACAGCCCGAGCTGCTTCGCGACGATGACCTTCATGATCTCGTTCGTGCCGGCGTAGATGCGTTGCACGCGTGCATCCATGAACGCGCGCGTCACCGGATATTCGAGCATGTAGCCGTAGCCGCCGAACAGCTGCAGGCACTCGTCGATCACTTCTTGCGCCATGTCGGTCGTCCAGAACTTCGCCATCGAGCACTCGCTGACGAGGTTCTTGCCGGCGACGTGACCGGCGACGACCTGATCGACGTACGCGCGGCCGACCGAAACTTTCGCGAGCTGCTCGACGAGCTTGAACTGCGTGTTCTGGAATTTCGAGATCGGCTTGCCGAACGCCTTGCGTTCTTTCGTGTACGCGATCGTGTCGGCGAGCACTTGCTCGGCACCGGCGACCGCGCCGATCGCGACGGTGAGCCGCTCTTGCTGCAGCTTCTGCATCATCATCATGAAGCCGGCGCCGGGCACGCCGAGCAAGTTCGCGGCCGGCACGCGGCAATCCTCGAAGAACAGCTCGCTCGTATCCTGGGACGGCATGCCCATCTTGTGGAGGCGCTTGCCCTTGTGGAAGCCCTTGCGGGTCGCCTCGACGACGAACAGCGAGATGCCGCGGTGCGCGTTCGCCGGATCCGGATCGGTCTTCGCCGCGAGCAGCACGAGGTCGCACAACTGACCGTTCGAGATGAACGTCTTCTGACCGTTGATGATGTAGTCGTCGCCGTCTTTCACCGCTTGCGTTTGGAGCGACGCGAGGTCGGAGCCGGCGCCCGGCTCGGTCATGCCGATCGCGGTGACGAACTCGCCCGACGCGCAGCCCGGCAGCCAGCGGCGTTTTTGCTCGTCGTTGCCGAACGAGTGGATGTACGGCACG
>DASXEF010000439.1:0-9057 GCA_036490255.1 Kofleriaceae bacterium | reverse complement strand
CGTGCCGTCGATGCTGCCGCTCGCAGAATCGAACGACCACCCCGGTACGGCTTCCCACTTGGTCTCGCCTTGCGGCAGGCACAGCTGCACGCCGGTGATCTGACCGGTGTGGCACGACTTGCCGCCGCCGTTGCTCTTGACGCTGAGATCGTTGCCGACGGTGAGCTCGATCGACATGTTGCAGACGAGATCGAAGCCGACGTTGAGCGAGCCGCCGCCTTGCGAGAGGTCCTTGCACTTGTTCACGATCTCGCCGCGATAATTCAGCGTGAGATGGCGCGCGACGACGTGCACCGTGCGCACGACCGTCACCTTTTCGCTGCCCGCGGTGACGACCGCCTGGATCTGCGCGTCGGCCGGCTTCGGCGCGGTTTGCGGCAGCTGCCACGTCGCCTGCGATCCGAGCGGCGAGACCATGCCGACCGGCGCGCTCCACTTCATCGTCACCGACGCCGGCGGCGCGGCGAGCCCACCGGCCGGCTGACCGGGAACGCCGCTGCACTTGACGGCGAAGCTCGCCGTGTTGCCCGCGACCATCACGCGCGAATCGCCGGTGCGCTCCATGATGCACGCGAGCGTGCCCGTCGAGCTGTGCGTCGGCGAATTCGTATCCGGCGGCAGCGGCGTCGGCGGCGGGCTCGGCGACGACGAGCTGCTCGACGACGAGCTACTCGATGACGAGCTACTCGATGACGACGACGACGAGCCGCCCGCTTGCGAAGCCGCGAGCGCCGTACACCGGCTCGGCGTCGCGACGCCGGTCATCTTCATCGCGGTCAACAGGCTCGTCGCGATCATCGTGCACTGCGATTGTTGTTTGCCCGCCGACGCGCACGAGCTCGTCGACTTGTGCTGCGACGTCTGCATCGCCGTGCACGCCGCGACCGCGCATGCGCAATCATCGGCTCGCGCCGGCGACGACGACGCGATCACGACACACAACACGAGGATGCGAATAGGCATCCTCCACGCGTAACACGATCTCAGCGCGGCGCGATATACGCGACGTGCACGAGGCAGTGATGCGGATAGAGCGGGGCGCCGTGGGTACGCGTGAGGTAATCCGCGGCTGCGATCACGAGCAGCGCGCCGATCGCCGACGCGATCACCGGCACCGTACGCGGGCGCAGCCACTGCCAGCGCGTGTAGAGCCACGTCGCCAAGCCGCCGAGGATCGCGCGCGACCGCGACCGCGCGTCGTGCGGGACCATCGTCGCGACCGGAAGCTCGGCGTGGAAGCGCTCGAAGATCACGCTGTCGTGATGCACGTGATCGCGCAGCGGTGGCCGTTTCCGAACGCTGCGCTTCCGCGGCCGCATGTACGCGAGCGTGCGTCGCTTGAAGCGCGCGAACGGCCGCGGCAACGCGCCCGGCCCGATCACGAAACACCCTCGAGTTTCGGTGCCGCCTCGCCGCGGTGCGCGAACGCGCCGTTCTCTTGATACGGCTTGTTCTGCAAGCGATTGAGCGCGACGCGCGCTTTCCAACCGAAGTACGCGCGGCCGAAGCTGACCATGTTCTTCGGGTCGTAATACGGGTTCTTGAGGCCGCCGATCGTGACGAGCGCGAGCACTTGCTCGGCGACCGAGACAGGGCAACCTTCGAGCCGGATGATGTCGCCTTTGAGCTTCTTGCGCGCTTCGCCGAGCTTCACGAAGATGTCGTCTTGGTGCGCGACGTGCGGGTCGTGCGTCGAGCGATCTTTGTAGATGTTCGGGATCTCGACGAGCTTGCCGGCGATCTCGCCTTTCCAGTTCGCGCAGTCGCCGATGAACACGACCTTTTCACCCGGCTGTGCCGGAATCTCGCCGTCGTACGCACCGAACACGACGTGCATGCGCGGCATGCGCGTGTCGGTCTCTTTGTCGAACACGCGCAGGATCTCGATCGCTTCTTCGATCGCGCCCGGGCAGCCGCCCCAGCAATAGTCGCCGTGCTCGGACTCCGGCGGTGGGCCGGCGTACGCGGAGATGTGCGTGCCTTCGAAGTACTTCTCGACGCGGATCAGCCCGACCTTGAAGCCCTTGGCGCGCGCTTTGGCTTGCTCGAGCGTGACGTCGCCGGTGATTTCGATCTGCGACAGATCGGTCGTGCCGAACCCGTGCAGCACGGCGAGCCGGATGTGATCGACCGTCATCGGATCGACGCCGATGATCCGGCAGCACACCGCATCGAACGCGACCTGGCTGTTGCCCATGATGATGAGGCCGAGATCGAACGGCGACGGCGTCAGCATGCGGCCTTCGCCGGCGGTGATGCCGTCGATCGCGATGAACTGCGGCTGGATGATGTGCTGGAGGTCCGCGATCTTTTCGTTGAGCTTGTGATCGTGATCGATCAGGCGATGGCGATCGTCCTGGATGCCGATGTAGTTCTTCATCGAGAACGTCACCGTCGTCCACGGGTGCGCCTTGAACTTGGGACAGTTGACGAAGAAGTCGGCACGCGCGACCGGCTCCGGCGTGAAGATGTAATCGCGCAGCCGATGCTCGTGCGTCAGCGGGATCTCGACCTGCGGCACTTCTTCGAAGTGGTATTTTTTGACGCCGACCTTGCCGAGCATGTCGTCCCAGCCGGAGTCGCGAAACGCGACGCGGCTCGGCACGGTGATGCCGCAGCGCTCGCCGGCCGCGAGCTCTTCCATGTTGTCGCCGCCGACGTCGCGCAACGCGCGCAGCACGCCTTCGCCGAACTCGGGCCGCGTGAACGCGTATGGAAACAGCGGACCGGCGGCGACGAGGTTCGGCTTGACGAGCGTGCGGCCGAACGGCTTGAGCTCGAGCTCTTCGAGGCCTTCGCGGATGATCCGCCGGATGGCTTCCGGATCGTACTCGGCACAACGGCGGATGATGACCTTGGGCCGATTCGGGATCCTCATGCCTACATCTTAGCGCTGCCGGCGGCCATCTGCGTGTGCGCGCGTGCGAGCCAGCTCTCGCCGTCGGTCAGCACGCTCCCGATCTCGCCGAGGCTCGGCACCGCGACGTGGTCGGAACCGGCCGCGACACCGTCGTCGGCGAGCTCGCGGTACGCCGCGAGATGGGCGGCGAGCGCGTCGGCGTCGGTCGCTTTCTTCATCGCGTCCGCCTCGACGGCCAAGCGCTTGTTGAGCTCGACGAGTCCGTTGAACGCGCCGACGACGCGGCGGCCCATTTCGTCGCCGCCGTCGAGCACCTGCTTGATGTCCTGGCCGCTGCGCGACAGCTTCTGGAACCGCGCATCGAGCACGTCGACCTGTTCGTTGTCGTAGGTGACCGTCGCGTGCGCCTCCTCGCGGAGGGCGGGCAAGTCATCGACCTTGGAGCACGCGAAAAACCCGAACACGACGGCGAGTACGACGAGGCGATTCACCCGCGCAGCTTACAACGGCTCGGCATCGTCACTCCACGCGCTGCCATGTGCGTCGAGCCGGTCGGTGTATTCGAAGAACCGGGCGTAGAACGGCTCCTTGCCGAGCGTCGCCGAATCGGCGACGACGAGCAGGAACCGCTTGGCGCGGGTGAGCGCGACGTTCATCCGCCGCGTGTCGGATAAGAAACCGGTCTCGCCGCGCTCGTTGCTGCGCACCAGATCGACGATCACCGCTTCTTTCTCGCGGCCCTGAAAACCGTCGACCGTGCCGACTTCGACGCCGGCCGCGCGCTCGACGCGGAGCAAGTCGCGCAGCTTGCGCGCTTGTGCCGCGTACGCCGCGATCACCGCGATGTCGGCCGGCGGCACGCCGCGCGATAACAAGCGTCGTACTTCGGCGCTGACGCGCTCGGCGAATCCGAGGTTGAACGTGCTCGGATCGATCGCGAACGCGGGCAGGCCGGTGAGCGTGTCGCCGGGCATGTAGCCCGAGCGCTCGCCTTTTTCCTCGGGCCAGTCTTTGCCCGCCGTATCGACGAGCCAGACCGCTTTCGTGCGAACCGGATCCGGTTTGACGCCGAGATCGGCGAGCGTGCGATGCGCGACGTCGGCCGCCGCGCGCAGCTTGCCGCCGTACATCTGCTCCGACGGGAACGTCATGATCTCGACGTTCATCCGGTGCTGCTCCTCGAGCATCACGGTGGTCTCGTTCGCGACCAGGCGCTCGAACATCGTCATCCCGAGAATGACCTGGTTCTGCAACCCGCCGATCACGACGGGGCCGAGCTGGTTCGGATCGCCGGCGAGCACGCAGACTCTCGCGCGGCTCATCGGCACCAGCAGGATCGGATCGGGCGCCTGCGTCGCTTCGTCGACGATGAGGCAATCGAAGATCGCGTCGCCGAGCAGCGGATGGTCGCCGCCGACGCAGGTCGCGAGGATCACGTCGGCGCGCTCGACGATCGCGCGCTCGGCGTTGCGGATCTCGCGCGCGGCGTCGCGATCGAGCGTGCGCGCCTCGTGCCACAGCGAGCGCGTCTCGGCTCGCGCGCGCTCGCGATCTTCGCGCGTGCGACCGGCGTGTTGCTGCGCGTGCATCGCGCGCTTGCGGATCTCGCGCGCGCGATCGCGCCACTCGCGCGCGAGATCCATCGCGCCGTCGCGCTCGATCTGCGCGTCGATCGTGAGCTCGTGCAGCCGCGGCGATACGCGCGCCGGATGGCCGATCCGGATCGCGCGCACGCCGGCTTCGGCGAGGCGAATGCCGAGGTTGTCGACCGCCGTGTTCGACGGCGCGCAGCACAGCACGCGCTCGCCGCGCTCGACCCGCTGGCGGATCACTTCGACGAGCGTGCGCGTCTTGCCGGTGCCGGGCGGTCCCCACACGAGCGCGATGTCGCCGCTGCGCATGCCGGCATCCACCGCGGCGCGCTGGCGCTCGTCGAGCGCGGTGTCGAGCGGCGTCCAGGTCGTGCCCGCGATCGGCCGCGGCGGACGTGCGAGCGAGGCGACCTCGCGCAACCGCGCCAGATCCGAGTTCGCGAGCGCCGCTTTCGCTTTTGCGATCGCTGCATCGCCGCGATCGAACGTGAGCTCGGGCGCTTCCGGATCGAGCGCGTAGTCGCGATCGAGCTCGTCGACCGCGCGATCGAGCATGAGCCACACGCTCTGCTCTTCGCGGCGCTCGAACACGCCGCGCACGGCAGCGGTCTCTTCGGGATGCTCGGCCCACAGCCGCACCGGCTCGCCGGGCGAGAACCGTAGATTGTCGAGATCGATCGTCTCGGGCACGGTCACGCGCACGCGGACGCGCTCGCCGTAGGCCGATTCCTCATCGACGATGCGGAGATTTCCCAGCGCGATGCCCAGCGCGACGCGCTCGGCGAGCGAGCGGCCGCTGCGCTCCATCGAGACTTTGGCGCGTGCGGCGAGGCGTTCGGCCTTCCAGGCCACCGTCAAGCTATCGAGCCATTGCACGGCACCGACCACGGGCCTAAAGCCTAACCGCGATATAGTCCCCGGCGCCATGGCAGAGACGACCGGCCCCGAGCGTTTGACGCGCAAGACCACCTCGATCGCGCAGATGTTCGCGAAGCGCGTCCACGACACGCCGGATCGCGAAGCATTTCGCTATCCCGTCCCGATGCGAGAGCCGGCCGGACCTGCGCCGGCCGGCGGGAACGACAGCTGGCGGTCGATGACTTGGCGGCAATCCGGCGAGCGCGTCAAAGCGATCGCGGCGGGGTTGGTCACGCTCGGCCTGCACCGCGAAGAGCGCGTCGGCATCTTGTCGAATACGCGGCTCGAGTGGCTGCTCGCCGACCTCGGGATTTTATCGGCGGGCGGCGCGACGACGACCGTGTATCCGTCGAGCACCGCCGAAGAGTGCGCGTTCATCCTCGCCGATTCCGATACCAAGTACGTGTTCGTCGAGGACACCAAGCAGCTCGACAAGCTGCGCGCGCACAAAGCGGAGATGCCGAAGCTCGAGAAGATCATTCTGATCGACGGCGCGGCGAGCGACGACTGGGCGATCACGCTCGCGGATCTCGAAGCCAAAGGCGCCGAGCTGCTCGCGAAAGATCCGCGCACCGTCGACGAGCTCGTGGCCGGCATCGTCGGCACGCAGCTCGCGACGCTGATCTACACGTCGGGCACGACGGGGAAACCGAAGGGCGTGCGGCTCTTGCACGAGTGCTGGGCGTACTGCGCCGACGCGATCGAAGCGATCAACCTGTGGACCGCCGACGACGTCCAATATCTCTGGCTGCCGATGTCGCACTCGTTCGGCAAAGTGCTGCTCGCCGGCCACATCGCGTCGGGCTCGGTGACCGCGGTCGACGGCCGCATTCCGAAGCTCGTCGATAACCTCAAGGTCGTCAGGCCGACGCTGATGGCCGCAGTGCCGCGGATCTTCGAGAAGGTCTACAACACGATCATCGAGCGCGCGAAGAAGGGCAGCCCGCTCAAGATCAAGATCTTCGAGTGGGCGATCGCGACCGGCAAAGAGGGCAGCAAAGTTCGCCAGCAAGGCCGCGAGCCGAGCGGGCTGCTCGCGCTCAAGCTCAAGATCGCCGACCGCCTCGTGTTCGACACGATCAAGCAGACGTTCGGCGGCCGCGTGCGCTACTTCATCTCGGGCTCGGCGCCGCTGTCGCGCGAGATCGCCGAGTTCTTCCACGCGTGCGGCATCTTGATCCTCGAGGGCTACGGCCTGACCGAGTCGAGCGCATCGAGCGTCGTCAATCGCGCGAACAAGTTCGAGTTCGGCACGGTCGGCATGCCGATGCCGGGCACGACGGTGAAGCTCGCGCCCGAGGACGGCGAGATCCTGATGAAGAGCCCCGGCATCATGCAGGGCTATCACAACCTGCCGGAAGCGACCGCCGAGGCGCTGACGGCCGATGGTTGGCTACGCACCGGCGACATCGGCGAGATCGATGCGCGCGGCTTCATCAAGATCACCGATCGCAAAAAAGATCTGATCAAGACGTCCGGCGGCAAGTACATCGCGCCGCAGCACATCGAGGGCAAGCTCAAGGCGACGTGTCCGTACTTGTCGCAGGTGATCGTTCACGGCGACAAGCGCAACTTCGTGACCGCGCTCGTCACGCTCGACGAAGAAGCGATCATGAAGTGGGCGAAGACCAAGAACATCTCGGGCAGCTACGCCGAGGTCGTCGCCAAGCCCGAGACCAAGGAATTGCTCGAGCCGTACTTCGCGGAGGTCAACAAGAGCCTCGCGAAGTACGAGACCGTGAAGCAGTTCGCGATCTTGCCGAAGGATCTCACCGTCGATGAAGGTGAGCTGACGCCGAGCCTCAAGGTCAAGCGCAAGGTCGTCGAGAAGAAGTACTCGACGATGCTCGACAAGATGTACGCCGGTAGCGTCGCCGACATGGCCGGCTAGCCAACGGTGAATTTCTTCGTGCGCACGGGCGTTAGAGGGAGACTGTGAACATGCGCGCGCTCGCGATCGCTGTGGTGCTGATGTCGTCGGTGGCCTCGGCCGACCCCGGCGCCGATTTTATCGGCGACGCGAAGCTGCTGTATCGCATCGCCGCCTGCGGTGGCGACGACGCGGTCGATGCAGCGCTGCAGAAGACGGTCGATCATCACTGCAAGCTGGTGATGGAGCGGATCGAGAAGTTCCGCACGATGTACTTCGACAAGGGCCGCGCGTGGTTCGACAAGGTCGAGCCGACAGGGCTGCCGACGACGGTCGTCTATCCGTTCGGCGGCGGCGATCTGTTATCGGCGCTCGTCGCGTTTCCGAACGCGACCGAGATCACGACGATCTCGCTCGAGCAAGCCGGCGATCCGCGGCGCTTGAAGACGCTATCGCCGGCCGGCGTCGAGCAAAGCTTGGGCGCACTGCGCGCCGAGATCGGCGGCCTGATCTCGGTCGGCTCGAACACGAGCGAGAACCTGTCGAACCAGCAGAAGAACGATCTGCCCGGTCAGGTCAGCTCGTTCTTGCTCGGCCTCGTCGCCGGTGGCTACGAGCCGGTCGCGATGAAGTACTTCACGCTCGACGATGCCGGCGACATTCACTATCTCGAACAGAGCGAGATCGACGCGCTCGATTCGACGCACGGCAAGAGCCTCAAGCACGATTGGCAATCGCCGAATTTCTCGCCGGCATTCGCGAACGTCGAGATTCGCTATCGCAAGATCGGCGAGACGCAGATTCGCGTGCATCGCCACATCGCGTGGAATCTCTCCGACGACTACATGCGGATGCATCCGCAGCTCACGCACTACCTCGAGAAGAAAGGGCAGGTCGCGATCCTCGTCAAAGGCGCGAGTTATTTGTTGTGGCGCGGCGACTTCTCGCGCATCCGCGACTACATCCTGGATCACCTCGCGTGGATGCTGTCGGACTCGACGGGAATCCCGCCGGTCTACGCGCGCAAGGCGGGCATGGTCCAGGAGACGTACGGCTTCTACGACGGCGCGTTCTTGGAGGGGGACCAAGGCAACGCGATCGATCAGCAGTTCGTCGAGCTGTGGAAGAACCAGCGCAAGCGGTATCTCCCGTTCCGGTTCGGCTACGTCGACATGAACAAGCAGGCGCACCTGATCGTGACGCGACCGAAGACGAAGTGAATCACTTCGCGAAGTACTTCGTGACGACCGGAATGATGCACGTCACGTACGCCTGACAATCAGTCGCGGCGAGGCACTGTGTGACGCTCTGGCGATCTTGATCGTCCATCGGCACCTGGCTGCAGTTCTGCTGGATGTTGGCGTCCTGCGAATCGGTCGCCCACTCTTGCTTCGCCTGCGCGATCACGCCGTCGCGATCGGACTGGACGGCCGCGGCGATGCCCGCCGGATGATCGACCTGCGCACGCGCGTCGACGAGCGCAGGAATGTACGCGTCGGTGCACGTGCGCGCGCGCTGTTGTCCTTGCACGCAGAGGTCTGGATCGGAGCTCGATGCGCCGAACGTGCGCGACTGATCCGACGGTGACGATGTGGTCGGCTTGGTGGATGACGAGGCGCAGGCGGCGAGGGCAACGGCGAGCAGGCAAATTCGGGTCATGACGGGCTCCTTCGAGGTTCGTTTCGAAGGAGTCAACGCGGGTCATCGCGTGGCGTGACGAGAAAGATTTCGTGTCACGCTCGGCGGGCTCGAGCGTTCTAGTTCCAATGCCACTCGGTCAGCGCACGAAGCCAGATCATTTCGATCACTTCCGCGTC
>DASXEF010000417.1:0-2148 GCA_036490255.1 Kofleriaceae bacterium | reverse complement strand
AGCGCAACTTCGCCGCCGCAACACCGCGTGATCGTTAGGTGCCCGAGGGACGGACTACAGCGAACAGTCTCATTGCTCGTTTTTTGATGAGCCTGTTCGCTGTAGTGCGTCCCTACGACAGTGAATGATCGCGCGAGCTTGCAGTGACGAAGTTGCGCTAATGGACTACGTCCCCGAGGCTTAGGAGCGCGACCTCTTCGGCGGGCACGCGTCGAAGCTCGCCGTCCACGAGCACGAGCGATGCCGCGCCAGCGACGACATCGGGCGGCGCGACGCCGAGGTCGTAGACGACCTGATCCTCGCCCTCGCCCTTGCCGAGCACACGCAACGTCCGGATCCCGCCGTGTGCACGCGCGCGCGCCGCGTCGGTCACCCACGTGCCGAGCTCGGCGATGCACTTCGCATGTCCGGAATGTCCCGCGATCTGTGCGAGGCCACGCGGCAACGTGCGCGGATCGAACCTGCGCGGGCGCGTCGCGTGAAACGTCGAGCCCGACGTCGGATTCGACGGCCGGTGATAGAGCAAACCACCGCCTTCTTCGCCAGCGCCGCCGGCGAAGTGCAGCGGCTCGAGCGACATCGGCATCGTCGCGCCGCGCTGCCAATCGGGACGCACGCGATCGATCGCCGCCGCGAAGTGACGCTCGAGCGCATCGACGATCGCCGTCGGTTCGGCGGCGACGCCGAGCATCTCGATCTCGCGCGTCGTCACGCCGGCGTGCGTGACGAGCACCTCGCGGCCGTCGAGATGCCCGACGAGCGCGATGCGAAACCGCCCGGCGAGCAACATCTCCATGACGAGCGTGCGCTGCGCGACCGAGAACGACGCGTAGTCGCGGCCGATCACACCGTGCGGCGGCAGCGTCGGAAACGCGGCGCGAAAGTCGGCGGGCGAGCGAGTGCCTGCGTCGACGTCGACCGCGAGCGAGCGCGCAGCGGCAAATTCATCGTCGCCGATCGTCGCGAGCTCCATCACGCGTGCGGCATCGTGATTGCCGAACAAGATGTACACGCGATCGCGGTCGTGATCGGCGAGCCAGCGCAGCAGCGCCAAGCCCTCGCGGCCGGCCGTCGCCGGATCTTTGTGGTCGTAGTCGAAATGGTCGCCGATCGAGACGAGCGTGACGTCGTCGGCGAGGTGCTTGCCGACGAGCGCGCCGTGTCGATCGAGCACGTCGAGCACCTTCGCAAACGGGGCCTGGGGATCACCCATCACGAACGTGCGTGTCATCGCGCACCGACGATACCAGGACCGGATTTCGGACACGCGCGTCCGGGCGTCGGACGCACCGGACGGACAAGACGCGCAACCACGCGACATCATACGGCCGCGACTTGGCGCGCGACGTGTAATGCGTCCGTGCATGCCCAAACGGTCGGCTCATCCACTCCAGCAGCATCCCTCGTTCCGCGCCGTCGTCGCCGCAACACCGGTCGTCGCGGACATCGCGCGCGCGAGCGAGAATCGCGACATCGTCGGTCAGCTCGCGGTTGCCGTCGGCGATCTCGCACAGGGGTTCGCGGCACCGCCGGAGAGCCCATCACGTGCGTTCGCGCATCGCCGGGCGTGGAAAACGGTGCGCGAGATCGAGCGAAATCTGCTGGCGATCCGGCTCAATCGTAAAGCGCCGGTAAAGCTGCTCGCGCGCGCGCAGCGAGCCATCGATCGCGCCGACGTGATGATCAGTGCGTTACCCGGCGTCGTCGCAAACTGACCTGACCTCGACGGAAACACACCGTTTTTCGATCCCGATGCGACATCGCCCCCAAACTGCCCTCTACTAAGCAAATGCGGACCTCACTCGTTCTCCTCGGGCTACTCGTCGCCGGCGTCAGCTCCTGTAAAAAGGACACCGCGCCTGCGCCGAGCGGCGGTGGCACTGGAACCGGCACCGGCACTGGGTCCGGATCGGGCTCCGGCACGGGAACAGGGTCCGGCACCGGCACCGGAAAAGGCCCGACGGGCTGGCTGGTCGGCGACTCGGCGGTGCTCGCGCACGTCGGCGCGGACGGGAGCGTGGCGTACGGCAATGCGCCGGTCTCCAGCGTCCAGCTCAACAACATCGCGTGTCGCTATCAGGGCGAAGCGTGGGTCGTCGGCAACGGCGGCACGTTGCTCTACACGAACGATGGCGGCGCGACGTGGGC
>DASXEF010000384.1:0-3700 GCA_036490255.1 Kofleriaceae bacterium | reverse complement strand
GACGGCTCGAGCACCATCGCGCGCGCGAGTGCGACGCGCTGTTGCTCGCCGCCCGATAGCTCGCTCGGCCGATGCGTGAGCCGATGCGAGAGCCCGACGCGGCCCAAGATATCGCGCGCGGAGTTGCGTGCGCGCGTCGCGTTGATGCCCTGGATCAACGACGGCATCATCACGTTCTCGAGCGCGCTGAACTCCGGCAGGAGATGGTGAAACTGGAACACGAAGCCGATCCGCTTGTTGCGGAACTCGGCGAGCCGCTGCGGTGACAGCTGCGTGAGCTCGTCGTTGTCGAACTTGATCGAGCCCGACGTCGGCAGATCCAACGTGCCGAGGATCTGCAGAAACGTCGATTTGCCGACGCCCGACGCGCCGACCACCGCCACCATTTCGCCGGCCTCGAGCGAGAGGTCGACGTTCTCGAGCACGCACAGCGTGATCCCGCTATGCACGTACTCTTTGCTAAGCCCGCGGACTTCGATGCGCGCACCACCATGGGTGTTGGCTTCAGGCTTAGCGGTCACGGGAATCTCTAACGGGCGCAGGACCTTACTTATGGCGCCTGCAGGTGTCAACGCGCGATACGACCTATGCGGAGACGCTAGGGTTGCTTCGCGTGGACGAAGAGATCGCCGATCTTAAAGGTGGAGGATCGCGCCGAGCGTGAACATGCCCGCCGACACTCCATAACTGCTTGGCTGCGCGGCATCGATCGTGGTGGATTGACGCTCGTAGTCGACGAACACCGATGCCATCGGCAAGAGCCGGAGCTCGACGCCAACGCCGAGGTACAAACCGTTACCGGCGCCAGCGTAAATGCCGCGAGCCGAGTCGTCGGCGCTGAGCCACGTTCGCTGCAAACCTGCGCGACCATAGACATCGAATCCGTAGCCGAGCGGGATGCCGTACTTCACATCGACGCCGGCCATGGTCCAGCCATAGCTTTCGGTGTTCAACGCCGAGTCAAAGTGGTTGAGCTCGGTCTCGATCGCGAGATGCCCGAACGAGTAGCCGAGCAAGCCGCGATAGCTCCGAGTCTCCGCACCAGCGCCTGGAACCGAGTCATTGCCGACGCTCGGCGCCGAGCCGATTCCGAGACCGATGTACGTGCCGGCCGAGGCAACACTACCCGACGCGAGGATCCCGGCGACGATGAGCGAGCGCATGGCGCGATAGCGCAGCAACGGTCGTGCCACGCGGCAAGCTGGCATTTTCAGCCAATTGTGTGGTGTGCAACGTACCCGTTCATTCACACCTGAGGCGCAGATGTCGTTTTTTGGCAGGGTCAGTGGCGGATTCCCGCCGCCGGTCGGATCTGGGCGGCGAGCATCGCTGGATAAAACGTCGCCGCGATCGAGATCACGACTCCCGCGAGGAACGTCACGATTACCGAGCTCGCCTCGACGTGAACCGGCATGCGATCGATGTAATAGACGTTGGGGTTGAGCGGGATGCCGTAGTGCTTGCCGAGATAGCAGGCGCCGAGGCCGAACAACACGCCGAGCGTGGTGCCTATGAGGCCGATCATCAGGCCCTGAATCGCGAACAGCTGCATCACGCTGTTGTCGCTGGCGCCTAATGTCTTGAGCAGAGCGATCTCGCGCTGCTTCTCGACGACCACCATGATCAAGTTGCCGACGATCGAGAACGACGCGACCAAGATCACGATGCCGAGCACGATGAACATCGCGATCTTCTCGAGCTTGAGCGCGGAGAACAGGCTGCGGTTGAGCTCTTTCCAATCCTTGACGCTGTAGCTGGGCCCGAGCGCGGTCCGAATCCGATCGGCGACCGACGAATCGTCGGGGTCGTGGATGCGCACTTCGATACCGTCGACGGCGTCGCCGCGATCGAGGAACTCCTGAAACGAATCGAGCGAGACGTAGACGTACTTGAGGTCGTACTCGTACATGCCGGTGAAGAAGATCCCGGCGACGCGATAGTCGCGGTTGAACGGAATCGGCGTGCCCGTCGCGTCGGGGTTCGACGGATCCGACAGCGGCGACACGACGCGGACTTCTTCGCCCTGATAGAGGTGCGTTTGCTTGACCAGCTCGCGCCCGACGAGGATGCCGGGCAACGCTTGCGTGCGCCGCGACATCGACGGCGCATCGAACGACGCGTCGATCGGCAACCGCATCGACGCATCGTCACTGCCGAGCCCGTCGCTACCGCCGATCAGCTCGTAGTGGTGCACGCCCGAGCCGGACGGAATCACTGGCACGAACGCGGCCGAGCCGGCGGATCCGGCCGAGCCCGCGGATCCGGCCGAGCCGACGTCCGAGCCGACCGCAGGCTGCGAGAAGTCGACCGGTTGATCCGAGCTCGGCAGCCCGGCCGGCGACGGATCGACGCCGCTCGTGTCGGTGCGCTGGGTGACGCCGAGATCGTGGGTGTCGTCGACGAGCGGCTCGAGCCGCTTGAGCGCAGCCGGCTTGTCGACGTCGTCGATGTAGTCGACGAGCTTCGTGACGTTGCCGACCGTCTTGGGATCGATGCCCTTGATGATGCAGTTCTGACCGCTGTTGTTCGCGGCGATCACGACCTCGCTCTGCGCGTACGGCGTCGATGCGACGACGCCCGGCACCTTGTCGATCGTCGCCTTGAGGTCGCGCCAGTTGTTGATATCGCCGTCTTCGCGCGTGACCTGGATATGCGCGTTCGAGCCGAGGATCTTGGTACGCAGATCGGACTCGAAGCCGCTCATCACAGAGAGCACGCAGACCAGCGCCATCGTGCCGATCCAGACGCCACCGATCGGCACCGTCGTGAAGAACGTGAAGCCGGCGCGCAGCGTGCCGAAGAACGTCGCCAAGAACGTGATGAGGCCGCCGATGCCCGCCATGATCAGCGTCGCGGTGCCGAACCAGCTCGGCACGCCGGGCTGGTCGTAGATCGGCGACAGCAGCGAGTGCGCGTGATCGGTCGAGATACTCGCGAGCGTGCCGCCGATGCTGCTGATCACGAGCCCGACGATGAACGCCCATAACGCGAACTTCGAGTGGCGCAGCACGCCGAACACGAGCACGACGAGGAACACGCCCTCGACGATGCGGTCGACGCCCCACAACAGATGGGACTTCGTGACGAGCCCGACGGGAACGAGCACCATGCGCGCCAACAACAACGCGATGATCGCGTAGCGCACGGCCGGCTTGATCTTGCTCTCGCGCACGAGCAAGTAACGCCGCGCGACGAAGCCCTGGTAGGTGTCCCAGCCGAGCAGGCGAAGGATCCAGTTCATGATTCGGGCCTCATCAATGGGAACAGCAACACGTCGCGGATCGACGACTGACCGGTGAGCAGCATGACGAGTCGATCGATGCCGATGCCCTCGCCTGCCGTCGGCGGCATGCCGAGCTCGAGCGCGCGGCAATAGTCTTCGTCGTAGTCCATCGTCTCGTCGGCGCCGGCTTGCTTCGCGCGAACCTGCGCGAGAAACCGCGCGCGCTGGTCGTCGGGATCGTTGAGCTCGGAGAAGCCGTTCGCGATCTCCTTGCCGTTGACGAACAGCTCGAAGCGATCGCAGAACACCGGATCGCGATCGTTCTTGCGCGCGAGCGGCGAGACAGCCAACGGAAACTGCGTCAGGAACGTCGGCTGCACGAGCTTGGCCTCGGCGGTCGCTTCGAACAGCAAGTAGCCGAGGTGACCGGCGCGGATGCGCTTTGTGAGATCGTCGGGATATTGCGCGACGAGCTCG
>DASXEF010000366.1:0-3176 GCA_036490255.1 Kofleriaceae bacterium | reverse complement strand
GTGGAGATCACGGCGTCGCTCTCGGAGATCGACCGCGCGGTCGCGACGGACGAGAAGATCCTCGCCGAGCTCGGCACGCCCGATTCGAAGAAGGCGGCCGATCAATGGATCACCGTCGAGAAGACCAAGCTCGATCGCGACAACGAGATCGGCAAGCGCGCGCCGTTGAAGTCGCGGCTCGACGGGCTTGCCGCACGCATCAAAGAACAAGGTGATCTCGTCGGTCGGCTCGCCGAGTCGCCGTACTTGCGCGCGGTGAAGAACAAAGTCGTGCTCGCGTTCGTGCCGTATCAAAACCTCGTCAACGTGAAGCTCGGGACGAAGCTCTACAGTTGCGCGTGGGGTCTCGTGTTCTGCTCTCGCGTCGGTCGCGTCACCGCGACGATCGACGGCGAAGTTCAAAACACGCATCCGCACGACGACAGCATCCAGCGCGGCACGATGGTCGAAGTCGAGCTCACCAACCCGGCGGCGGAAGGCGAGAGCGTGTTGTTCGCAGGCGGAAAGCCCCTCTGGCTGTTCTAGCCGGGCGCTTCACACCACGAAACATTCGCAGTCACGCGCTACGTCGAGCAATTCAACGATGTTGCGACGACTTCGATAAGCGCTGCGAGCCGTTCTCGCTGACATGTAGGACGCGTAAACGAATCATCGTGGATCGTGATCTGCGGTCGTCGTCGGCGTAACATGGACGACCGAGTTCATGAGCGACGACAAGAGGGACGAGAAGACGAAGATCGGGACGAGTGGGACTGACGGAAGCGGCGCTCATCGACGGTCGCGACCGCTGAGCCCGCACGAGTACAGTCTTCATCGACCGAATCAACGGTTCGAGCACAGCGGCCCTCATCGGCTGCCGAGCTCGCAACAACCGACGGCGATCATTCCATCGGGGCTTGGACCGCCGCTCGCGCCGCCGAACGCGCAGACGATCGGACCCAACGGTGGCGCAGCGCCGACGCCGCCGCGTGAAGTCGCCGCCGGTACGCCGGTGCCGAACACGATCGCGTCGCCGGCTGCGACGACGATCAACACGCCGCGTGCGAAGCGCGGCTCGCAAGCCGGATCGAATCCGGGCATCACCAGCACGAACCAGTGGGACCAGCACTTCGAAGGCGACACGACTGGTGTCCACGCGACGAGCGCCGCGCCACATCCGGGCGTGCGCATCAACCAGTACGAGATGATCAAGATGATCGGCGAGGGCGGGATGGGGACCGTCTACCTCGCCCGCGACTTGCGGCTCGGTCGCCGCGTCGCGATCAAGTTCTTGCAGTCGAATCAGCCCGAGCTGACGCAGCGGTTCCTCGTCGAGGCGCGCGCGACTGCACGCTGCCAGCACGACAACATCGTCGTCGTTTACGAAGTCGGCCAGCACGGCGAATCGCCGTACATGGTGCTCGAGTTCTTGAACGGCAAGCCGCTCACCGACGTGATCGCCGAGGGCACGCGGCTGCCGTACACGCGCGCGGTCGAGATCATGATGCAGGTCGGCAAGGCGCTCGAATGCGCGCACGGCCAAGGCATCGTTCACCGCGATCTCAAGCCCGATAACATCTTCGTCACCGACTCGGGTCTGCTCAAGGTGCTCGACTTCGGGATCGCGAAAGTCCTCGAAGAACGCCGCACGCCCGAAGCCGGCGTGGTGTCGTCGGGCGCGATTCGCATGCCGAGCCCGCTCGAGCTCGCGACCGGCTCGAACACCGCACTGACGCGGTCGGGCACGATCATGGGCACGCTCAAGTACATGTCGCCCGAGCAATGGGGCATCGGGATCGAGATCGATCACTTGAGCGACATCTGGGCGTGCGGCGTGCTGCTGCACCGCATGATCTGCGGCCGGCATCCGCTACATCCGCTCGACGGCAACCAGCTCGTCGTCACCGCGATGCTCGAGCTGCCGATGCCGTCGATGGCCGAAGCGGCGCCTCCGGGCACGCCGCGCGAGTTGATCCAGATCGTCGATCGCTGCCTGCTCAAGCTCAAAGAGCAACGCTGGCAGAGCGCGACCGAGCTGATGAAGGCGCTCGAGCCGTTCATGCCCGGCCGCCGCGCGGCAGAGCTGCAGATCGACGAGAGCCCGTACGCGGGCCTGTCGTCGTTTCAAGAGAGCGATGCCGGCAAGTTCTTCGGCCGCAACCGCGAGATCGCGGCGATGGTCACGCGCATTCGCGACCAGCCGCTGATGGCCGTCGTCGGCAGCTCGGGCGTCGGCAAGTCGAGCTTCGTGCGCGCCGGCTTGGTCCCCGCGCTCAAGCGCTCGGGCGAGCAGTGGGAAACGCTCGTGATCCGGCCGGGCCGCAAGCCGCTCGACGCGCTCGCGTCGATCATCTCGCCGATGGTCGCGACCTCCGCGAACCTCGCCGACGAGGTCGACGAGCAGAACAAGCTCGTCGAGAAGCTGCGCGCCGAGCCGGGCCATCTCGGCCACATCTTGCGCGGTCGCGCGCGTCGCGATTCGCGCCGGATCTTGCTGTTCGTCGATCAGTTCGAAGAGCTCTACACGCAGGTGCCGGATCTCGAAGAGCGCCAGGCGTTCACCGCGTGTCTCGCGGCCGTCGCCGACGACGCGACGAGCCCGCTGCGCGTCGTGCTGTCGATTCGCTCCGACTTCTTGGACCGCGTCGCCGAAGATCAGCAGTTCGTCAGCGAGCTGACGCAGGGCTTGTTCTTCTTGGGCCCGCCGAACCGCGACGGCTTGCGCGACGCGATCCAGCAGCCGCTCGAGCTCGCCGGGTTCCAGTTCGAGCTCGCCGCGACCGTCGACGACATGCTCGATCACCTCGAGACCACGCCGGGTGCGCTGCCGCTGCTCCAGTTCGCGGCCGCGAAGCTGTGGGACAACCGCGATCACGCGCGCAAGCTGCTGACGCACGCGAGCTACTCCGCGATGGGCGGCGTCGCCGGTGCGCTCGCGAGCCACGCCGATCGCGTCGTGCAGGACATCGGTACGCAGAAGCAATGGCTGCTGCGCGCGATCCTGTTGCGCTTGGTCACGCCGGAGCGCACGCGTGCGATCGTGCCGATGGAAGAGCTGCGCGAGCTCTCGCGCGAGGTCGGCGAGGTTCAGCGCCTCGTCGATCAGATGGTCGATGCGCGCTTGCTCGTCGTCCAGACGATCGAAGGCGGCAAAGGCTCGACCGTCGAGATCGTGCACGAGTCGCTCGTTCACGGCT
>DASXEF010000305.1:0-15482 GCA_036490255.1 Kofleriaceae bacterium | reverse complement strand
GGCCGATGCCGCGCCGGCCCGCGTGCTCGCGGAGCTGCTGATCGCCGCGGCGAAGCTCGACGACGCGATCGCCGTGCTGCGGCGGTTCGATCACGCCGGCGATCGCGAGCTCGCCGCGCTGCTCGGCGAAGCGCTGTTCCTGCACGGCGATAGCGAGCAGGCGTTCGCGATCCTCGACGACGTGTGCGCGCGCTACGAAGCGCAATTGCGCGAGCCGTGGAGCGTGCCGGATCGCCAGGGGTTGATCGCGCGCGCGGGGCATGCGCGGCGACTGCGCGCCGACGTCTACGCCGATCTGCACGGCCGCGAGGCCACGATCGAGCTCGCCGCCGCGAGCGGCATCCTCGACGCGCGCGCCGGCGTGAACTACCGCTTGCTCGGCGGCCGGCTCGCGAGCGTGAGCGAACGCGTCGCCGAGGTGCTGGAGCTGCAAGATCCGGATACGACCGAACGGCGCGCGCCGGCGAATGCGCTCGGCGCGGCGCTCGTCGGCGTCGCGCAATTGCGCCGCGGCGAGCTGTCGGCGGCTCGCAAGAGCTTCGAGCGCTCGAGCGAGCTCGACGGT
The DNA here is from genome assembly GCA_036490255.1 of Kofleriaceae bacterium. Taxonomy (GTDB): domain Bacteria; phylum Myxococcota_A; class Polyangia; order Haliangiales; family Haliangiaceae; genus JABFXX01. Next base: position 14,917 of record DASXEF010000305.1, on the reverse strand, counting down.
CGCTGCTTCGCGGCGTTCTTCGGCCTCGGTGCCGTGCTCGATCACGACAACTACGACCTGCGCCGCCGCGCGGAGCGGCTGCCGCTCGCGCCGGTGCCGTCGCGCGAGCTCGCACTCGTCGTGCCCGACTGGCTGGCGTTGACCGAGCTCGAACGCCGCGTCGTGTGGGCGTCGATCGGCCCGTTCGCTGCGATGCTGCCGACGCTCGCCGAGCGCGCGGTCGTGATGCGCATCCTGCCGATCGACGTGCGCGCGACCGACGTCGGCCTGTTCGAGCACGTCGCGGGCAAGCGCTCGAGCGACGATCACCGCAGCTACGACGCGCTGTCGGGCGTCGCGACTCGCCGCGGTGCGATCGCGAAGATCGAGGAGCTGCTCGATACCGCGAGCAATCACGCGTGGACGCTCGCGCACGAATTCGCACACCTGGTGTACTTCCACCTCGACGACGCGCGGGCTGCGCCGTTCGCCGCGCTGTACGAGCGCGCGCGCCGCGTCGGCTACGCGACCACGCCGTATGCGCTGAAGAACGACGACGAGCTGTTCGCGGTCTCGTACACCGACTACCTCGCGAAGCGTCACGGCTCGCCCGGCGAGCCCGACGATTCCGGAATTCGCGACGGCCTGACCGGCTACTTTCGCGAGCTCTGCGCCTAGGAGCCTCTAGTGTTTGTCGGCGCCGAGGCCGAGCGTGAGCGACAGGCCCCACGACGTGAACGTCGCGCGGCCGACTTCTTGGCCGAACGCGAGCTGCGGCATCTGGCCGGCCGATGCCATCAGCGCGAGTCTGAGATCGTGAAACACGCCGGTCGGGCGATGGCCGAGATCGAACGACAGCGACGCCGTCGCGGCGGGAAATGCGCCCGAGACGTTCGCCGACGTCATCACGTCGCTCTGCGCCGCCATCGATCCGGGCGCCGAGCAGTCGACGCCGAGACCGCTGCCGTCGATGCAGTAGTGGCCGCTCGCGTCGAGCTCGGTGACTTGCGCGGCGATCTGCCAGTGCACCGAGACGAAGTCGGCAACTTCGAGCAAGCGGACGTCGGCGGCAACCTCGGCGCCGACCTGCGTCGCCGAATACGATGCACCGCCGTTGGTCGCGCTCGACGCGGTGCCGTAGCCGATCGCGGCGAACGACACGGCAGGCGCGACGCGACGGCGATAGCCGATGTACGGCTCGAGGTACGGATCGCCGTCGCCGCCGATCTGCCGCGCGCCGACGATGAGGCCGGGCAGCCCGAGCAAGCGATCGGGCTCGAGCAGCACGGAGAGCTGCGAGCTCGGCTGGCCCGCGTTCGAGCCTTGCGCGGAGTCGCTCAAGTAGTAGCCGGGCGTGATGCCGGCCTGGACTTCGACGCCGGGACGCTCGGCCGGAATCGCCGAGACGCCGGTCGTGGCGGGCATCGGACCCAACGTGGTGCACGCGCCTGCGAGCGCGCTGAGGATGCTGACGGCGACTGCTCTCATGCCTGGACTACACGCAAGCGATGCGCCGTGGGACGTGCACGAGCTGGCAAAGCTCGATGCGACAGCGTCAGGCGGTGCGACATCCCGTGCGACAGGACAATGCCGGAAGGTGCCTTCGCAAGTGTCTGAAATTCGTCGAGTTCTGTCTGGCATCGAACATGTATTAAGGGTCAAACATGACGAACTCGAACAACCGCCTGAACAACATCGCGACCCGCCAGCGCCGCACGCGTAGCCGCGACATCTTGTTCGCGGCGGCAGTCGCCCTCGCGACGATCATGTCGATCACCTCGGTGGCGACGGCGTGTGACGCCGCCAAGCCGGCCGCGGCCCATATCGCGCAGCGCTAGTTGATGTAGTTTCGCCGCCGCAATGGCAGGCAAGGTCACGGTCATCGATCACCCGCTCGTCCAGCACAAGCTCACGCTGATGCGCTCGAAAGAGACCAGCACGAGCAAATTTCGCGACCTGCTTCGCGAGATCAGCATGCTGCTGGCCTACGAGGTGTGTCGCGACATGCCGACGACGAAGATCGAGATCGAGACGCCGATCGCGAAGATGATGGCGCCGAAGCTCGACGGCAAGAAGATCGCGATCATCTCGATCTTGCGTGCCGGCAACGGCATCCTCGACGGCATGCTGCAGCTGATCCCATCGGCGCGCATCGGCCACATCGGGCTCTATCGCGATCCGAAAACGCTGGAGCCGGTCGAGTACTTCTACAAAGTCCCCGATCAGATGAGCGATCGCGACGTGATCGTCGTCGATCCGATGCTCGCGACCGGCAACTCGGCCGCCGCGGCCGTCGCACGCGTGAAGCGCGAGCACCCGCGCTCGCTCAAGTTCGTCTGCCTGCTGACGTGCCCCGAAGGCATCCGCGTGTTTCAGGGCGCGCACCCCGACGTGCCGGTCTTCACCGCCGCGATCGACGAACGCCTCAACGAGAAGAGCTACATCGTGCCGGGCCTCGGCGACGCCGGCGACCGCCTGTTCGGCACGAAATAGGTTTTTCCCGTCCGATACGTGCCGGAAACAATCGACCGGCGACCATCGATCTCATGATGGATGGCGATACCGCGTGGCTCCTGATCTCGACGGGGCTCGTGATGCTGATGACGCCCGGGCTCGCGCTGTTCTACGGCGGCATGGTCCAGGCCAAGAACGTCCTGTCGACGTTCATGCACAGCTTCTTCGCGCTCGGGTTGGTCAGCGTGCAGTTCGCCGTGATCGGCTACTCGCTCGCGTTCGGCCCGTCGCATCACGGCATCATCGGCGGGCTCGACTTCGTCGGCCTAGCCGGCATCGATCAGACCAGCATGACCGGCTCGGTGCCGACGCTCGCGGTCGTCGGCTACCAGTGCATGTTCGCCGTGATCACGCCGGCGCTGATCTCCGGCGCGTTTGCCGAGCGGATGAAATTTTCAGCATTCGCGCTGTTCACGCTCGCGTGGACGACGCTGGTGTACGACCCGATCGCGCACTGGACCTGGAACGACAACGGCTGGCTGCACGAGCTCGGCGCGATCGATTACGCCGGCGGCACCGTCGTACACCTGTCGTCGGGCATTTCGGCGCTCGTCGTCGCGCTCGTGCTCGGCAAGCGCCGCGGCTATCCGAGCGTGCGCCATCCGCCGCACGACCTGACGATGACCGTGCTCGGCGCCGGCATCTTGTGGTTCGGCTGGTTCGGGTTCAACGCCGGCGGCGCCGGTGCGAACGGCACCGCCGCGCTCGCGCTGATCAACACGCATCTCGCGGCGGCCGCCGGCGCGCTGACGTGGGCGTTCGTCGAAGGCGCGCGGATCAAGAAGGTCACGATGCTCGGCGTCGCGTCGGGTCTCGTCGCCGGATTGGTCGCGATCACGCCGGCGGCCGGCTACGTCTCGCCGATGGCGTCGCTGGCGATCGGCATCGCCGCAGGCGTGATCTGTTACGGCGCCGTGCTGCTCAAGAGCCGGCTCGGCTACGACGACGCGCTCGATGCGTTCGGCGTGCACGGCGTCGGCGGCGCGACCGGCGCGTTGCTCACCGGCGTGCTCGCGCGCGGCGTGCTGAACAAAGGCATCGGCGGCAGTATGAGTCTCCTCGGCAAGCAAGCGATCAGCGTCGCAGCCGCCGGCGCATGGGCCGCCGTCGTCACGTTCGTGCTGCTAAAGCTGATCGATCGCGTCGTCGGAATTCGCGTCGACGCCGAGGTCGAATACGAAGGGCTCGATCCCGCACTGCATGGCGAGTCGGCGTACGCGACGCCGGGCACGATCGCCCATGGATCCTAGTGCCTTACATGTAGTTAGACATTCATCCGTAAAAACAGATTGACCGCTGTCCGCTTGAACGGATAAGCTTCTGTCATGTCGAAGTCCGCCGCAGCCAGCGCCATCGTCAACCTGGACGACTACCGCTCACGGCGCCGGATGCCGACTCGTAGCGCGCAAGGCGCCACGAACCCGGTGCCCGCGTACGCGCCAGCCGTGTGCGTATACTGGGTCCCGGTTTGGGTCTGGTAAAGAAAAAGAGCGCGAAGGTGGCCACACACAAGGCCGACAAGGTCGATCCGGAGCCGGTCGCGGCTCCCGTAGCGGCGGTTGCGAGCGAGCATCAGACGGATCTCGCGCCGATCGTCGGTGCGAATTTGCGCCGCCTGCGTACGCGCCGCGGCCTCTCGCTCGAGCGGCTCGCGCAGATCTCCGGCGTGTCGCGCGCGATGCTCGGCCAGATCGAGCTCGGCCAGAGTGCGCCGACGATCAACGTGCTGTGGAAGATCGCGCGCGCGCTCGAGGTCACGTTCTCGGCGCTGATCAGCTCGCGCTCGCAATCGGGCGCGCTCGTGCTGCGCTCGTCTGATTCGAAGTTGCTGACGAGCAAAGATCGCTCGTTCAGCTCGCGCGCGCTGTTTCCGTTCGACGAGCCACGCCGCGTCGAGTTCTACGAGCTCCGGCTCGCGGCCGGTGCCGTCGAAGATGCCGATGCGCATCCGCCGGGCACCGGTGAGAACCTGGTCGTGACCGCGGGTACCGTCGAGATCGACGTCGCCGGCGACACGCACAAGCTCGATGCCGGCGATTCGATCCTGTTCGAGGCCGACACGCCGCACGCGTATCGCAACATCGGGCGCGGCGAAGCCGTGATGTATCTCGTGATGACGTACGCCGAAGAGATCGGCTAGTCCCGCACGACATACCAGACGACGGCGGCCGCGAGAAACGCGACGCCCGCGCCCGCCGCGATCACGCCGGTCTCGCCGCGGGAGTGCGCCGTGTTTTCGAACGACTGGAACATCTGATACGTGCCGGCGCCGTGCTCTTTCGAATCGGCCGAATGCGCCGACACCAGGAACGCCGCGCCGGTCGCGAGCCCGGCCACGCCGACGATCGCGAACGAGTCGCCGACCGGATCGCGATACCACGACGTCGGGCCCTCACCGGAATCGCGCGGCTGCGCGAGCGGCGAGTCTTCGCGAACGGCGGGTAACGGCGCAGGCGTCGGCGGTGCGACGACCGGCGCGGGCTCCGGCGGTGGCGAGGGTGCAGGAGGCGGCTCCGGCGTTGGCTCCGGTTTCGCGAGCGCCGCGCACTCGGCGACGTTTTGCTCGACGACGCCGCGATTCTCCGCCGGCAGCTTCATCGCGAGCAGCTTCGTGTAGAGCTCGGTCGCGCGATCGCAGTGATCGAGCTTGCGCTCGGCTTGCGCCCACGCAAACAGCGTCTCCTGATCGACCTCGATCTTGAACGAGCGCTCGAACGCGGCGCTCGCGCCGGTGTAGTCGCCCTTTTGATAGGCGGCCACGCCTTTTTGAAATTGCACCTTCGCCGCGCGCTTCTTCGGCGCGGCATCGGCAACCCCGCCGAGCGCGCCGAGCGCGAGCGCGACGATCAGTGCGATCGCACCGGCATGAACACCGAATCGGCGTTCCACTGGTCCTCCTTCGCAGCGGGTTTGGGTTTTGCGATCACGCGCGGCTTGGCTCTGACGATCTTCTTCGGTGTCGGCGGCGGCGTCGGATCCGGAATCGGCGGCGCGGCACTCGCGGTCGGAGCCGGCGTCGGATCCGGAATCGCCGGCGGTGGCGGGGTCGGGGTCGGCGTCGCGATCGCAGTCGGCGTCGGCGTCGGCGTCGGCGTCGGTGTTGGGGTCGGGGTCGGGGGCGGTGTCGGGGTCGGCGTCGGGGTCGGGATCGCCACCGCGCTTCCGGATCCTCCAAGCGCGAGCACGACGCCGCCGGCCGCGGCACCGGCGAGCACGAGCCCGCTGATCACCAACGCGACGCCGCGCTTCTTCTTCACCGGTCGCGGCACCTGGATCAGCAGCGTCTTCATCGCCGCTTCCGGGCCGCGCACGCGCTCCGTCGGCTCGGTGGCAATCGCGACCGGCACGGCACGCACCGTCGGCAAGATCGACGAGCTGACGAGCGTCCCGGCCCCCGGGACGGCAAAGCTCAGCTTCATCTGCGGACCGGTTTGCCCGAATATTTGCGGGCCCGGCGGCGGCGGTTGTTGCTGGATCGAGGTCGGCTCGGCTTCGGCGAGCAGCATCTGCTGCGCCTTGATGTGCACGCGCGCCGCCGGATCATTGGGATCGGGCGTCTTCTCGATCCACGTGCGGACGACGTGTTGCTCGACGAAGAACGCGCCTTGCGACTTCGCGGCATCCCACTCTTGCAGCCGCGACGGAAACAGCGAGCCCATCAGCTTCGCGAGCACGCGCGGTGACACGCGCAGCCGGCGGTCGTGCGCGAAATCTTCGAGCGCGCCTTGCAGCTCGAGCGCGCTCGAGAACCGTTGCGCCGGATCGCGTGCGAGCGCGCGCAACACGATGCGCTCGAGCGATTCGGGATACGTCGGTACGAAGCTGCGCGGCGGCGGCGCGTCGACGTTGACGATCTGATTCAGGATCGCGTAGTCGGTCTCGCCCGCGAACGGCGCCCGGCCCGTGGTCAGCGCGTACAGCAACGTGCCGATCGAGTAGATGTCGCTGCGCCGATCGAGCGTGATGTCGGCGCGGCATTGCTCGGGCGACATGAACGCGATCTTGCCCTTGAGCCCGCCGTGCGCGCTGGTCGTGCGGCTCGTTGCGCGCGCGATGCCGAAATCGACGAGCTTGACCGAGCCGTCGTAGCTGACGAGCACGTTCGACGGCGAGACGTCGCGGTGCACGATCGCGAGCGGCGCACCGTCGGGGCCGATGCGCTCGTGCGCGTAGTGCAGGCCGGCGCAGAGATGCGCGATCAGCGTGAGCGATGCGTCGAGCGGGATCGACTCGCCGCGCGCGTTCGCTTGTTGCGAGACGTGCTCGAGATCTTCACCGTGGACGTACTCCATCGCGAAGAAGTACTCGCCGGCGTCGACGCCGATGTCGTAGACCTGCGCGACGTTCGGGTGCTGCAGCGTCGCTGCGAGCCGCGCCTCGTTGACGAACATCTGGACGAAGCTGTCGTTCGCCGCGTACTGCGGCAGGATCCGTTTGATCACGACGAGCTTTTCGAAGCCCTCGATGCCGACCGTGCGCGCGAGATAGAGCTCCGCCATGCCGCCGATCGCGATCTGCCGAACAAGCTCGTATTTGCCGAGCTTGTCGCCGAGCGCCAACAGTCGGGAACCGATCGGCTGCACCCCGATTCAAGGATAGACGAATCACCCGAGGCTTGCAGTACAATCGCTGCCATGGCCTGGCGCGTCCTCGTCGTGCCCGCAGTGGCATTCGTTGCCGCGTGCAGCCCGTTTGGCAACGGTGCATTCGCGTGCACCGAGGATTCGCAGTGCGGCGCGGGTGGCACGTGCTCGTCGGGATATTGCGCATTCGCGGATTCGAGCTGCGCGTCGGGCGAGCGCTACGGTTCGCTGTCGGGCCCGAGCTCGGGCAATTGCGTCGGCGCCACGACCTCGCAAGACGCGCCGATGACCACCGACGGTAACGGCCCCGACGCGTTCATGTTCGAAGACGCGCGCGTGCCGATGGACGGCACGTATTGCTACGGCACCGGGCTCGCGGTCGCGTGCTTCGCGGCCCCGCCGGCGACGCCGGTCACGCTCACCGCCGCGATCGACACCGGCGGTGCGATGTGCGCGACGAACGTGATCGATAACCCGCCGTGGTGCGTGATCGCAGGTAGCGAAGTCACGGTGACCGGCACCGTCGTCGCGACCGGCGCGAAGCCGCTCGTGCTCGTCGCCGTCGACAAGGTCGACGTGCAAGGCGCATTGAGCGTCGCGAGCACGCGCGGCGCCGCCGAGGTGATCGGTGCGAGCGCCGACTACGCGCAATGCGATCCGGGCACGCTTCCGACCGCGGGCAAAGGCGGCGGCGGTGCAGGCGGCAGCTTCGGTGGTAACGGCGGCGACGGCGGTACCGGCACGAACAACGCCGGTGCGGGCACGCACGGCGCGATGCAGACGGCGATGGCGATGCGCGGTGGCTGCCCGGGCCAAGATGGCGACGGCAACGGCGGCGCGCCGGGTCACGGCGGCGGTGCGATCGCGTTGGTCGCGGGCGCGACCGTCAGCGTCGAGGGCAGCGTCAACGCGTCGGGCGAAGGCGGCGCGGGCGGCCAGCATCCGTCGGGCGGCGGCGGTGGCGCGGGTGCGGGCGGCCTGATCGTGCTCGATGCGCCGACGGTCACCGCGACCGGCTCGATCTTCACGAACGGCGGCGGCGGCGGCGAAGCGAGCGGCGTCACCGGCAACGACGGCGACAACGGCAACGATCCGACCGTCGCCGGCGCGGCCGCGACGACCGGCGGCAGCAGCGGTGGTCAAGGCGGCGCCGGCGGCGTCGGCACGACCGCGGCGGCGCCCGGCGGATCGGTCGCCAACCACGCGGGTGGTGGCGGCGGCGCCAGCGTCGGCGTGATCAAGCTGTATCAGGCGACGTCGATCGGTGGCGGCGGCACGGTCTCACCGCCGCACGACTGATCACATCGACATCATCATCATCGGCATGCCGCCGCACATCATCAGCATCGGCATGTGCTGCTCCATGCAGCTCTGCATCATCGCCATCTTCTCTTTCATCATCTCCATCTGAGCGGGGTCCATCGGCGTCATCTTGCAGATCATGCCGTCCTTGCTCATCTCCATGGTCATCTTGACCATCATCGGCGGCATGCCGCCCATCATCGGCATCATCATCGGCATGCCCATGCCCATCATCGGGTTCATGCCCATCATCGGGTTCATCATGCCCATCTGGCCCATCATGGGGTTCATGCCCATCATGTGACCCATGTGGTGGTGGTGCATCATCGGCATCATCGGCATCTGCATCGGCATCGCGTTCATCATGCGGGCATCCTATGCGCCGGTCGTGGCAGCGCAAGCTCGCGTCGGTGACCGACCCTGCTTTCATCCGTCGCGACGGATAGCCGTCCCGCTGGCTGGATAATTCATCCGTACAGACGGACGCGCGGGGCGGTAGGGCGGATATTCTCGTCGGAAATGGCGAGCGATGGGCCAAAAGGCGCACGTGGGCGCAGGTTCGAAACCGGCCTCGATCCGGCGGCGGCGCGCGCCAATGCATCGGTCGACTTCGATCGCCGCTTGCTCGCACACGACGTCGCCGGATCGATCGCACACGCGCACATGCTCGCGGCGCGCGGCGTGATCGCGAGCGCCGATGCCGATGCGATCGCGGCGGGCTTGCGCCGTGTCGAGGCGAAGCTTGCAGCCGGCGAGCTCGCGTGGGACGACGCGCTCGAAGACGTGCACATGAACGTCGAGGCGCGACTGATCGACGAGATCGGTGATGCCGGCCGGCGCTTGCACACGGGACGCAGTCGCAACGATCAAGTCGCGACCGATCTGCGGCTCTACGCGCGCGCGGCATCGCAACGGGTCGCGCACGCGATCACCGAATTGCGCCGCGCACTGCTCGCGCAAGCGCGCGCACACGTCGACACGCTGATGCCGGGCTACACGCATCTGCAGCGCGCGCAGCCGGTGCGGCTCGCCCATCACCTGCTCGCGTACGACGCGATGCTCGCGCGCGATGACGGTCGCATCGCCGATGCCGCGCGGCGCGCCGACGAATCGCCGCTCGGCTCGGGCGCGCTCGCCGGCACGACGCTGCCGATCGATCGCGATCACACGGCGCGCACGCTCGGCTTCGCGGCGATCACGCACAATTCGCTCGACGCCGTCGGCGATCGCGACTTCGCGATCGAGCTCGTCGGCGCGTGCGCGCTCGTGCAGCTGCACCTGTCGCGGCTCGGTGAAGAGCTCGTGTTGTGGGCGACGCGCGAGTTCGGCTTCGCGACGATCGGCGAGGCGTACAGCTCGGGCAGCTCGCTGATGCCGCAGAAGCGCAATCCCGATCTCGCCGAGCTCGTGCGCGCGAAAGCCGGCCGCGTGATCGGCGATTGGGTCACGCTCGCGACGGTCGTCAAGGGACTGCCGCTCGCCTACAACAAAGATCTGCAGGAGACGCAGGAGCCGCTGTACGACGCGGTCGAAACCGTCGAGCTCTGTCTCGAGGTCGCGCGCGGCATGATCGCGACGGCGACGTTTCATCCCGATGCGATGCGCGCGGCGATCTCCGCCGGTCATCTCGTCGCGACCGAGCTCGCCGATTATCTCGTCGGCAAGGGCGTCGCGTTTCGCGAAGCGCACGACGTCGCCGGTCACTTGGTGCGGGTCGCGGGATCGCGCGAGCTCGCGGCGCTGTCGATCGATGAATTACGCGCGGCACATCCCGGGTTCGACGCCGATGTCGCCGATTGGCTCGATCCGGCGCGCGCGATCGACCGCCGGGACCTCGTCGGAGGGCCGGCGCGTCAGCAAGTGCTGGCCGAAATCGAACGGATTGCCGCGCAGCTGGAGTAGAACGGCGGCATGGCCGCGTTCGACTACCGCTACGACGAGTTGTTTTGCGAAGGTGTGGCGCTCGCCGCGATCGCCGAGGCGGCGGGCACGCCGTGCTACGTGTACTCGCGCGGCGAGATCGAGCGCGCGTATCACGCGTTCGACGACGCGCTCGCCGGGATCCCGCACGAGATCTGTTACGCGGTCAAAGCGAACTCGACGCTCGGGATCCTGGGCGTGCTGGTGCAGCTCGGCGCCGGTGCCGACATCGTCTCGGTCGGCGAGCTGTATCGCTGGCTGCGCGCCGGTGGCACCGCCGAGCACGTCGTGTTCTCCGGCGTCGGCAAGACCGCAGCCGAGATGAAGACGGCGCTCGACGCGAACATCGGCTGCTTCAACGTAGAGAGCGCCGAAGAGCTCGACGTGCTCGATCGCGTCGCGCGAGACTCGAAACAGCGCGCGCGGATCTCGTTTCGCGTCAATCCCGACGTCGATCCGCAGACGCATCCGTACATCTCGACCGGGCTCAAGCAGAACAAGTTCGGCGTGTCGATGGCCGAGGCGCCGGTGCTGTTTCGCGATGCGGCGAAGCGCGCGGCGATCGAAGTCATCGGCGTCGACTTTCACATCGGCTCGCAGCTGACCAAGACCGCGCCGTTCACCGACGCGATCGCGCGGCTCGTCGCGCTCGTCCAAGATCTCGCGACGGCCGGCGTGACGTTGCGCCACGTCGACATCGGCGGTGGGCTCGGCATCGATTACGGCAAGGGTGAAACGATCGTTTCGCCGGCGGAGTACGGCATCGCGGTGCGCGCGGCACTCGCGCCGCTCACGTCGCTCGGCATCACGCTGATGACCGAGCCAGGTCGCGCGATCGTCGGCGCGGCCGGCGCGCTGCTCACGCGCGTGCTCTATCGCAAGCACAACGAGGCGAAGCACTTCACGATCGTCGACGCGGCGATGAACGATCTGATGCGGCCGGCGCTGTACAACTCGCACCATCCGATCCAGCCGGTGCGTGATCCCGAGCGGCCGACGATCGCGACCGACGTCGTCGGGCCGATCTGCGAGACCGGCGATTTCTTCGCGCGCGATCGCGCGTTGCCGGCACTCGAGGCCGGCGAGCTCGTCGCGATCGGTGCGGCGGGCGCGTACGGCGCGGCGATGAGCTCGAACTACAACACGCGGCCGCGCGCGGCCGAGGTGCTGGTCAGCGGCAACCAATTCACCGTGATCCGCACGCGCGAGACGTACGAGCAGCTCGTCGCGAACGAGAAACTGGCGTAGTCACAAGCCCGGCCACGTGTAGACCTCGCCGACGCCGACCGGCCGCGCATTCGTGATCGTCGCGAGCCACGCTTCGAGCGCGAGCGGTTGTTCCGGCACGTCGATGTTCCACACGCTGAGCACTTGGCCGTCGTCATCGACGTCGGTCATCGCGGCGATGCGGTTGTCATGCATCGCGACGATGTTCTGGGTCGTGCGCACCGGCAACGCGAAGCTCGCGCCGGAGCGCAGATCGAGGACGATGATGTTCGCGCGATCGTCGCGTATGACGGCTGCGTGGCGATTGACGCCGACCGTCGTCCCCGACTGCACGGGCGTCGTCAGCAGCTCGCCGTCGTGCACGGTCGTGACCGAGCGGGTCGAGCTCATCACGAGCTCGCCGGAATCGGCGGAGATATCGTTGATCGCCTCGGTCGTCGGCACACGTGTGAGGACGGTCGAACCGCGATCCCATTGCCACACGCGGTGCGCGGCGAGGATCCACACGCGACCGGTCTCGGTGATCTGCAGCACGTCGACGTCGAGCGGTGCGGCGATGTGCTCGCGCGCGTTCGTGCGCGTGTCGATGCGGACGAGCTGATGGTCGACGATCGCGACATCCCAGCTCGAGCGCGCGGCCATCAGCGACGCTTCGCCGCCGAGCGAGCCGACCTTGCGGAGCTCGACCGTGCCAGGCGTCCAACGCCACAGGGTGCCGTCGGGGCGCTCGGCGGTGAGGCCGTCGCCGTCGTTCACCGCGATCGCCGCGTCGCGAATGGTGAGCTTCTGGTGCGTCGTCAGATCTTCGACGAACACCGAGTTGTCGGCGCGACCGCCGCCGACCCAGCGCTCGGCGGGATCGATCATCGCGTACATCACGGCGGGCTCGTCGATCGTCGTCTCGACCTTGCGCGTGTGCAGATCGACGCGCACGACGCCGACCGCAGGGCTCCACAGCCACGCCGCGTTGTCGGTGAGCGCCGTCAAGCTCGCCGAGCCCGAGACGCGCACGCGGATCGGCAACAGCGCGTGGAGATCCCACACCAGGGTTTCACCGCCGGCCGTGGTCGCGACCACGAAGCGCTCGTCGGGCGAGATGTCGACGTGGCGGAGCTCGTTCGCGTGGCGTTCGATCCGCACCCAACCGAGCTCGTCGCGAATTCGCAGCGAGCCATCTTCGGCGATGTGGATGCAGCCGTGCGCGGTCGGAAGCACCATGCCGAGCATCGGATTGACGGTGCCTTCGATGCCCTTGTTGTCGAACGGCACCAGGCCGCGCGGCGTGAACATGAACACCATCTGATCGGTGATCGCCGCCGAGATCACCGAGGTCGCGGGGATGACGAGCGGATCGACGAGCTGGTTGCCGTCGACGCGCCAGATGTGCAGCGCTTTCTGATCGTAAACCGCGATGCGATGCGCCGACACGTAGCCCGTGTTGGCCTCGATGTCGGCCGGCAGCGGGATCTCGCCGTCGCGCGTGCGCATGACCCAGTGCGTGCCGTATTGCAGCAGCGCGAGGTCGAGATCGTCGTTCGCGTTGACCTGCGTGACGCCGTGCGCGATCTCTCGCGGCTCGCCGTCCGGATCGTCGAGCTCGAGCAGCCGGCCGTCGTGCGTGAGGATCCACACGCGCGAGCCGCGATCGCCGAGCACTTCCGATCCGCGCACGTCGATCGAGCGGACCTTGCCGGTGACGAGATCGACCACGTGTACCGGCGTACCGATGCACACCGCGTGATCGCGACCGAGCCACACCGCCGCCGACGCGTCGGTGCAATCGTGCGTGACGACGCGCGACGTTCGCGCGATCAGATCGATCAGCGTGACCGTGTTGTCGTTCCAACCCGCGACGAGCGCCCGCGTGTTGTCGCGCGAGATCTGGACCAACCCGCCGGTCGTCGATTCGAAGCCGTACGGGATGCCGTGCACGAACGCGGCGGACGCCGCGATCCACGCCGCTCGCGAGACATCGGGGTTCGCCGCGATCGAGCGCAGCGCGATCACCGCGGCGACCGGGTCGGAATCGGCAAGCTCGCGCGCGTGCTGGACGAGCAGGCGATCGGCGGCGAGCTGTGCTCTCGCGCTTGCGAGGGTCGCCTGATCGCGCTCGGCGACGATGCCGCGCAACGCGACGATGCCGACGGCGAACAGCAATGCCGCGCTGATCGCGGCGACCGCGACCGCCGCGCGATGGCGCTTGACGAACACGCCGAGCCTCGCGATGAAGCCGTACTCGTATGCCGCGACGAGGTTGCCCGTGATGAATCGGCGCAGGTCGGTCGCGAGCGCGCCCGCATCGGCGTAGCGCTCGTCGCTGACGATCGCCATCGCCTTTTTCGCGATCGCGCGTAGCTCGGGCGGCACGTCGCGCGGCAGTCGTTTCCAATCGGGCTCGCGACCGGCGCCGGCGAGATCGACCATCTCCGTCGCGCTCGCCGCGCCGTACGGCTGTTGCCCGGCAAGCACGAAGAACAGCGTCGCGCCGAGTGCGAAGACGTCGGCGCGCGCGTCGACCGATTCGCCGCGCGCTTGCTCCGGCGCCATGAAGCCCGGCGTGCCCGCGATCGTGCCCGCGCGCGTGAGCTTCGCATCCGACGACGGCGCGATCGCCGTGTTCGCTTCCGCTCGCTCGAGCTCGCGCGCGATGCCCCAATCGATCACGAGCGTTTCGCCGAACGGACCGACGAGGATGTTGGTCGGCTTGATGTCGCGATGGACGACGCTGCGTGCGTGCGCGAATGCGACCGCATCGCACGCGGCCAGCACGTTGGGGATCAACGCGAGCCGAACCTCGAGCTTGTCTTCGATCAACTGGTCGAGCGGCCGGCCGTCGATCCGGCGCATGACGTAGAACGGCGTGCCGTCGGCGGTGCGTCCCGCGTCGTGGATCGGCACGATGCCGGGATGCTCGAGCTTCGCCGTGATCCGCGCTTCGCGTTCGAATCGCGCGAGATCGAGCCCCGACGCCGCCAGCATTTCCTTGATCGCGACCGGGCGATGAAGTGCGCGATCGTAGGCATCGGTCACGCGACCCATGCCGCCCCGACCTAGCTCGCCACGCGCTTCGAATCGCTCGCGCGGTGGATCGAACGGTGAATCCTCGACGAGGTCATCGGATTCCTTAGGTTCACCGCCGCCCTCGCGAACCGTCGGCGTGGCATCGCGGGTCGCCGTCACGTCAACACCCGACGTTCATTGTAGACCTGTTATTCTTGGATCCGTCATGGGGTCTCGTGCGTTCCGCGCGCTGTGGTTGCTCGCCTGGGTTGCGTGCACGAAGGGCGACAATCCCGAGCTGCGCCAGGGCGGCGACACGACGGTCAGCGACCGCACCGCGAACGCGTTCTTGCATCCGGCTGCGAACCTCACGGCCGCCGATCAGATGACGT
>DASXEF010000295.1:0-6784 GCA_036490255.1 Kofleriaceae bacterium | reverse complement strand
CCGAGCTCTTGCACCTCGCGTCGCACGGGCTCTGCCATTTGCTCGGTTACGACCATCGCGACGATGCCGAGGAGACGACGATGAACGCGCGCGCGGCGTCGCTGCGTCGAGAAGCGGCGCGGTCCGGGAAAGTGCGAGCCGCGTAGCGGCGAGCTTGCGTGACCGAGCCGCGTAGCGGCGAGCTTGCGTGATCGAGCGGCGTAGGCAACCTGCCAAGCGCGTTGGCAGCTCGCGACGCGCGGTCGCGCAGTTAGCCGGGCACGCCGCGTGCGACGGAGATGGGCATGCGGTTTGTCTTCGCGGTCCTACTCGCGGCGTGCACCGAGGCGGTCCCGCCGCTGCTCGACTGCGACGTCGGGTTTCTCAAGACCGTCGTGATTCCCTCGGACCGGCCCGGCTGCCTTCCGTCCAACACGTACACGAATGATTGTCTGGTTCAAACCATCGGCGGATCGGGGCAGCCGTCCCGGATCGATGTGTGCGAGCCCGAGGATCTCTTGCCGTGCTGGTACGCCGTCGCGGCTCCGGCGGGATGCCCGGGCACGGCGGCGATCGTTGTCCGTCGGATCGCGCCACCACCGCCCGATAGGATCACGGTTGCACAATGCTCGCTCGACCTCAGCGTCGAGCAAGAGGAGCTCCGTTGCGCGGCGTTACCGTGAGCGCAGCGCTCGCGCTGGTCGGCTCGTGGCCAGACTGATCTCGGAAGTGAACGCGAGCATCGATCGTGACGACCGACTTCACGGGCGGCTCGGCGTGTCTCGACGGACCGCTGGTGACGCGTGACCGCGATGCGTTCTGCGCCGTCGAGTAATAGGAACAACGTAGGCAACCTGCCAAGCGTGTTGGCAGCGCGCGACGCGTGGTCGCGCAGTTAGCGCGGCACGCCGCGTGCGATGGAGATGGGCATGCGGTTCGTCGTGGTCGTGTTGTTGGCGGCGTGTACGACGTCACCTCCCGCCGAGACCAACCACTGCCCGGCGCCGCCCGAGCCGACGTTCTCGTGCGAGCCGATCGCGTCGGGCTCGGTCGGCTGCATCGGTAGCTGTCGGCACGGGTGCGACGTCGCCGAGGATGTTCCGACCTCGATCGACGATGCGACGTTCCCGGTCGGTTGCACCGAAACACTGACGGTCTGCACGCCGTACTACTCAGGTGAGCCAGCGGAATGTGACTGCGACGTAGTCGGATCGAATGCGCCGGAGTGGATCACCGGATGCTGAGGCGGTGCATCACGCTCGCCCTGGTCGGCTGCGTGGCCAGCCCGGTCTCGGAAGTGATCACCAGCATCGACGATCCGGCGGCAATCGTGACGACCGACTTCACGGGCGGCGCGGCGTGTCTCGACGGACCGCTGGTGACGCCGGTGTACTGCACGGTGTCGGATAGCGCTGGCTACGTGTCCGAATGCGAGGGCTTCGACGTGCCGTGCTGGTACGCCGTCGACGATGCCGAATGCGCGAGCGGCTTCCAGATCGTCGTCACGACCGAGCTACCGATTGCGACCGACGCGGCGTTCGAAGCGTTTTGCTGGAGCCGCTAGCAGTGCGGTCGATGTTGGTGGTGCTGAGCATCGCGTCGGCGGGTTGTGTGAGCTCGCCGGTCTCGGAGGTGTCGGGGCCAGCGGGGATCGCGGCGACCAGCGAGACCGTGTCTGCGCGGCCTGCTCGTCGAGCCGATCCAGTGCAACGTGCTCGAGATCATCAAGGTCGGTTCCGGCGATGGGGTGTTCGAAGACATCGTGCCGTGCGCCAGCGAGACGACGCCGTGCTGGGACGCGACGGCCGACGCCGCGTGCTCGAGCGGCCAGTCGATCGTCGTGACGGGAATCGACCCGGCGACGTTCGTCGATGCGTTCTGCGCCGTCGAGCAATAGGCAACCTGCCAAGCGCGTTGCCAGCTCGCGACGCGCGGTCGCGCAGTTAGCCCGGCACGCCGCGTGCGAGAGCGTTGCCGGATGCGAGCGTTGTTCTTGATCGCGATCGCCGGCTGCGTCGAGCAAGCCGGTCCGCCGCCACCGTTGCAAACGTCTGGCGGGGTGAGCAAGACCGTGTTCAGCGGCATGTCCGCGTGCCTCGACGGCCCGTTGATCGATCCCGTCGCGTGCAGCGTGAGTGACGTCGTTGCACTCGGCACCGCCGACGAGACCGCGACCGTGATGCGCGCGTGTAGCGGCGCGATCGGGTGGCCGTGCTGGTACACCGCGCCGGCGCAGACGTGCGCGAGCGGGTTCGCGGTCGCTGTCGTGCGCACGCAGTCGATCGCGACCGGCGCGGTCACCGAAGCGATCTGCGCGTCAGACGTCGAACAGTAAGAACTTGAGGTAGCGGCCTTCGGGAAACGCCGGCAGCACCGGATGATCGCTCGCCGCACCGAGCGCCGCGCGGAGGCGTAACCCGGGTCGAGCGCATAGCGCGAGCAGATCGGCCTCGGTGATGTGGCTCGAGCACGACGCGAGCGCGAAGCGGCCGTTCGGCGCCGTCACGGCGAGCGCGGCATCGACGAGCTTGCCGTACGACGCGAGCGCCGCGGGCTTCGCTTTCTCGCTCGGCGCGAAGCTCGGCGGATCGACGATGACGAGGTCCCAGCGGTCGCGACGCGCGGCGGCCTGCGCGAAGAAGTCGAACGCGTCGATCGCGATCGCGTCGTGGCGATCGGCGACCAAGCCGGAGAGCTCCACGTTGTGACGAAGCGCGGTGATCGCGGGCCCGGCGACGTCGATCGACGTCACGTGCGCGGCGCCGCCGAGCGCGGCATGCAGCGAGAAGCCACCCGTGTAGCAAAAGGCGTTGAGCACGCGCGCACCGGCGGCGTGGCGGCGGACGAGCCGCCGATTCTCGCGCTGGTCGAGAAAAAAGCCGGTCTTCTGGCCCGCTCGCACGTCGACGGCGAAGCGTGCCTCGTCCTCGCTGATCACGATCTCCGCCGGTGGATCACCACGCACCGCGCTCGCGACGCGACCACCGCGGTCCTTGCGATCGCCGCGCACCCAGACGTGCGCGAGACGGACGTGCGCGTCGAGCCCGGCGAGCACGCCGCTCAGCCGCGCGCTCCAGAAGCTCGCGGCAGCGGGGCCGTCGTAGACCACGACGGCGGTGTCCGCGTAGCAATCGATGACCAGGCCGGCGCAACCGTCGGCTTCGCCGTGGATCAGCCGGCGCCCGGTGCAGTGGGCGAGCAGTGGATCGCGCACGCGACGACCCGCGGCATCACGCGCGCGGCGCTCGGCCCACGCGGCATCGCAGGTCGCGTCGGGATCGAGATCGAGCACGCGTGCGCGGATCGGCGAGCTCGGATCGGCGAGGGCAGTGGCGAGCGGGCCGCGTTCGTCGACGAGCGTGACGACGTGATCGGGAGCCGGCGAGGTCTCGACCGCGCGGTCGTAGATCCACGGATGACCCTCCGCGATGCGATCGCGTAGCGGCTTGGTGACGCGCCAGCGCGCGCGCACTATTTCAGCGTCGCGTCGGTCAGCTGGTACATGTGCGCGTACGGATCGAGCGTCTGCACGACGCCGGTGCCGGCCGCGAGCCAGACCGTCGAGATCCAGTTCGCGGGCAGCTCCATCGGCTTGGCGTCGGCGGCGGTACCGTCGAGGAACACGCGACCGGTCGTGATCAGACCGAGCTTCTCGGCGGTATACGCGCCGACCTTCGTCGACACCGACTCGGGCTGCTGCGGCGTGAACTGGCGCTCGAGCTCGATGCGACCCGAGCCGAGCTTGGCCTCGGAGCCTTCGGTCGGCGTGCGCGTCCACTTCATGTGGACGTCCTCGCGCCACTGCTGGTCGCCGATGCCGCCGTTCGTGAGCTGCCAGCTCGTGCCCTTCGGGCGCTCGATCGAATCGAGCTTGAGGCCGATGTAGCCGCCCGGCTCGCCGGAGAAGAAGAAGCTCTCGGGCGAGATCTCGAACTTCTTCGCGTTGCACGTGATCGTCGAGCTGTACGTGTGCTCGTCGATGATCTTCTTCGCCTTTGGATCTGACTTGTCCTTCGTCATATCCATCGACGTCTTCTCTTCGAGCGTGATGACCGTGTCGCCGCCTTTGGGCGCGTCGATCGATTTCACCGTGATCGTGATCGAGTCGGGCTCGGCGGGCGAGATCCGCTTGATCGAATCATCGGGCGGCATCGGCGCCGGCACCATCGCGTAGGTCCACGTGTTGCCCACCGCCAGCGGCAGGATCTTCACGCCGCACGGCGAGGGCGTCTTCGTGCTCGGTGGCGGCTTCAGCTCGTCACCAGCCGCTGGAACCGCGGGCTTCTTCTTCGGGGCGCCCAACGCGAGGCTGCTGAGACCAGAAACCGCGAGCAGGGCGACCAGGGCACGGGAACGCATTGCCCTGCTTCATACCGAACATTGCGCCCCCGGGTAAAGCCAAACAGCCTGGCACGGCGCCGCCTCGGGGTTTCGCCTGCGACCCGCGCTAGCGCTCGCGGTTGTCTTTTTGGCCACCGTAGACGCAGTTGGCGTCGTTGGTGCCCTCGCACATCTTCTCGATCAGGGTGCGGAACCGCTCGTCGCGGCGAAGGTCGTCGAAGTCGGCGTCGAGCGCTTGGCGGCGGCCGAGCAGGTGATCGATCTGCGCCTCGACCTCGGCGTGCTTGCTCGGATGCGGGCGCATCTGAAGAATGCGCGTCAGCAGGTTGATCGAGCACTGCTTGCGGCCGATGCGCGCGTACGCCGCCGCGAGCCCGTACGTCGCCTTGACGTTGTACGGGTCGGCCGCGAGCGCGGTCAGGAAGTCGTTGACCGAATCGGTCTGGTCTTGCTCGCGTGTCGAGCGATCGATCTCGCCCGTCGTCGATGCCGTGAGCTCGACGTAGCCCTTGTCGGCGAGCCGCATGCCCTCGGGGATCGAGCGCTCGTCGAACGTCAGCGGCTTGAGCTCGGCCTGCGGATCGGTCGGCTCGCAGTCCTTCTGCACCTTGACCTCGGCCGCTTTGGGCTGGGGCGTCGGGCGCAGCGGCGGCGGCGGCGGCGTCAGCGCCTCGTGCGAGCAGGCGGCGAAGAGCACGAGCAGCGCGAAGCGCGTCGCGGTCATCGCCCGACGGCTCCCATCGCGTCCTTGTGATAGCCCTTGAACCACTCCGAGTTGTCGCCGACCGAGTCGATCGCGCGGTTCGCTTCCGACGCGAACTTCGGGTTGTTCGACAGCGCCGCGAGCCGCTTGAGCATCGCGAGCGCGCAACCTTTGCGGAGCACGCGGTCGTACGCGATCGCGAGCTTGAGCGTCGCTTCGGGGTTGTATGGATCCTTCAGCAGCGCGTTGCGATACTTGTCGATCGCGTCTTTGATCAGGCCGACCTTCGCGTTTGCTTCGGTCGCTTTATCCGAGCTCGCGATCGCCGTATCGCCGACGTCGACGAGCTGACGTGCGAGCTGCGGCTGCGGATGCCACTTGCGCGGATCGTCCTGGAAGCTCGCCGTGCAGTCGTCGACGTACTTGATCTCGACGGCGGCGTCCGCGGCTTCCGGAGGCGGCTTGTGCTTTTCGGGATTGTGGAGCTTCTCGGGCTTGCCGCCGTAGAGCGGTTGACACGCTCCCACCGACGCGACGGTGACCCCGAACGCGACGCACAATGCGACGCGGATCCCCAGCTGCTTCATGGTGCAACGGTATCGCGCCGTGGGCGCTGATGCTAGGCCTACGCCCTGATGTAGCGCAGCATCGGCGCCGCAAACGGCAAGGTCGCGGACGCGAGCAGCGCGCCCGACAACGTCGGCAGCATCACGCCGGCACCGTGCTGGAAGCCGGCGAACGCGAGCAAGAGGCCAGCCGCCGCACCGAGCGCGAGCACGCCCCACGTCTTGACCTGCGTCAGCCCGCGGAGACCGACGACCACGAGCAAGAGCGCCGGCAAGCCGACGGCGAGCGCCGCGCCCGACTTCGGTGCGAGCGCGTAGAGCAGCACGATCGGCAGCGACACGCCGGCGCGGATGACCGAGCGGCCGAGGCGATGCACGGCGTTGTCGTCCATGTGGAAGCGCTCGCGCCACTTGAGCTGACCGTCGTAGCTCGCGCTCATCGAGTCGCCCCACAGCAAGAGCGCGGCGACCAAGTGGGTGCCGCCGATGAACATGATGATCGGCTCGGGGCCGATCTGCCAGAGCCCGATCGCGCCGACGATCACGCCGTAGAGCCCGACGCCGACCGCGTACCAACGCGCCCAGAAATAGCCGGCGACTAGCGAGAAGAACGCGAGCGCGTAGACGCCGCACAGCGCGTAGAGCGCCGGTGTGAGCGGCGGCTGGACTTCGCTCACGGCGAGCACGAAGTAGAACAGCGCGTAGAGCGCGAAGACAACTGCGGCGAGCGCTCGACGTTCTCCGACCAGCTTCATACGTCAACTATAGCGCAGCTCTAGGCGGCGGCTATTGCTTCGCGACGTGCGGCGGGAAGTTCTTCTGGACGATCAGCCGGAAGTGCTTGAACCCGGCTTCTTTCTGTTTTGCCGAAAACATCACTTCGACGAGCAGGTTGTAGGGAGTCATCCGATCCGCGATGATCAACAGCTCGGGTTCCTTGGCTTTGCTGGGGTCGCCGCCTTGGAGCTGGACTTTCTTGAGCTCTTCCTGGTGCAGCGCGGCCAGATAGCTGGTCAGCCGCGGGATCTTGCGGCCGAGGCTGCCGCCTTCTTTTTCACCCGGGTCGACGTCGCCGCCTGGAAGATGAAGGCGACGAGCAAGATCGTCATCATGTCCATCATCGGCATGATGTTGAGGTGGCGGATGTTCTCGCCCTCGGGCACGCGGTTGATCGCCTTGCGGATCAGCTTGCGCG
>DASXEF010000263.1:0-18380 GCA_036490255.1 Kofleriaceae bacterium | reverse complement strand
ACAGCAGATTCACCATCGCGTCGCTCATGAAGTTGAACGTACGCGCGAGCACGCCGAGCTCGTCGCGGCGACCTTCCGGCACGCGGGTCGACAGATCGCCGCCGGCGATCCGGCCGGCTTGCACGGTCAACGTGCGAATCGGCCGCGCGACGCCGACGCCTTGCAGCGCCGCGATGATCACGCCGATGCCGAGCACGAGCGCCGCGATCACGAACAGCTTGTCGCGCGAGCCGTGCGCGGCTTCGCTCGCATCGCGCAGCGTCGACGCGAGCTCGGCCTCGAGCCCGGCCGTGGTCACGCCGATGCGGATCGCGCCGACCTGCTTGTCGGCGAGCTTGATCGGCTCGCCGTAGACCCAATCGGTATCGCTGCCGGCGCGCGCGTGCACGACGTCGCCGTCTTTGACGCCACCCGCGAGCAACTTCTCGAGCTCGGCGAGCTTCGCGCCGGTCGGCGCGCCCGGCGTGGCCTGCACGACCTCGCCGGTCTCGTCGGCGATCGAAAGCCACTGCAGCAAGTGCGCGCCGTGCGCGCCCGTCTGATCGTCGCGCATCGCCTGCTGCAGCACGGGCGGGATGTCGGTGTACTGGCTGTTCGCGAGCGGATGCGCGAGCGCGTTCGCGATGCTCTGCACGACGAGATCCGATTGATGCTCGATCGCCTGCTCGCCCGCGAATCGCCGGCTCGAGATCTGCGATTGCGCGAAGTCGCCGATCGAGCGCTGCGAGAACCACGTCGCGGCCGCCACGGCCACCGCCACGACGATCGAGGTCGTGAGGACAAGCTTGACCGAGAGCGGAACCCCCGCACGCTGTGGCGACCCCGTCACGTCCGCACGATGTTAGAGCCGTCGCGAGGGCCGTTCAACGGGCGAGGCGGCCTGTTACGCGTGCGCGTTCGACCGCCAGGTCGTACAGCTGCTCGAGCGGCGTGGCGATCGCGTCGCCGTCGAGCAGGCGTAGCGCCCGCGCGATCGCCTCGAGCGTCGACACCATGCCCGGTGCGGGAGCTGTGCGCAGCCTCGCTCGGTCACGCGTGGCGTCGTCGGGGATGTGCAAGACCGGCAGGCCGCGGACGGGGGCGAGCTTGCGGTACATGCGGCGCGCCTGCGACCACGTCGCGTCGAGCACGAACAATTGTTTCGGCCGCGGTTGTGGAATTGTGAGTGCCGGTTCGCCGAGCGGATAGAGCAAATAGCCGCCGTCGAGCGCCGGCAGGCTGGCCGGACCGTCGGGACCGCCGTGCTCGACGATCTCGCTGTTCGCGAGCGCCAGATGCGCGAGCCGGCCGGTATTCGACGAGCGATATTTTTCGAGGTGATGGCGCACGATCACGACGCGCGTCGCGTTGTCGAGGCGCGGGATCGCCGCGCACAAGCAGACGTGCGCTTGATAGAGGCAGCGCGGACAGGTCACGAAAGCAGCGCTCGCCCGATCACTTTGAGCGCCAAGATCGGCCGCACGCCCTCGAAGATCGGCAGCACCTGTGCGTCGGCGACGTAGCGGCTGATCGCGTATTCCTCGGCGTAGCCCCAGCCGCCGTGCAACAGCTGACCGAGCTGCGTGACCTCGGTCGCGACGTCGCACGCGAACAGCTTCGCCATCGCGGCGAGCGTCGCCGCGGTTTGTGGATGCTCGTCCATCGCCTTCGCGGCGGCGTACGTGATCGCGCGCGCCGCGACGAGCCGCGATGCCATCCGGCCGAGCTGGTAGCGCGTCAGCCCGAAGTCGCCGATCGGCTTGCCGAACTGGCGGCGCTCGGCAACGTAGCGCGCGGTTTGCTCGACGGCGGCGGCGATCACGCCGCACGCGCGCCCGCCGGTCTGCAGCCGGCCGGCCGCAAAGCCCGCCATCTGCAGCGCGAACCCACGGCCGACGCCGGCCTCGCCGCCGACAACATGCGAGTCGGGCACGAGCCAGGTGTCGAACGCGAGCGTGAACGAATGCATGCCGCGATAACCCGGCGTGCGATCGGCTTTGCCGACGAGCGTGCCGCCGCCGGGCTGCGTCGCGTCGAACGCGTGGCCGTCGAACCGCGGCTTGTCGACCACGAACAGCGTCAAGCCCTTCGCGCCCGCGTCGCTCGTCCGCGCGAGCAGCGCGATCACGTCGGCGCGCCCGGCGAACGTGCACCACGCCTTCGCGCCGGTGATCGTGTAGCCGCCGTCGACTTTCTCCGCGCGACACGCGAGCGACGCGACGTCGGAGCCGGCGTCGGGCTCGGTGACCGAGATCGCCGCCATGATCTCGCCGTTCGCGAGCTTCGGCAGCCAGCGCTGTTTCTGCTCTTCGGTTCCCCCCGCGAGCAGCGCCTTCGCCAAGATCTCGGGCCGCGTGATCAGCGAGCCGGCGGCCGCGAGCGAGCCGCGCGACAGCTCCTCGGTCGTCAAGATCATCGCGAGATTGCCGAGCTCGTTGCCGCCGTATTGCTCGGGGATCGACAGGCCGAAGTAGCCGAGCTTCGCCATCTCGGTGATGAAGCGCTCGGGCACGAGCTCGTCCTTGTGATGGATGCGCTCGGCGTTCGGCACGACCTCGCGCTCGGCGAACGCGCGGACGTTGGCGCGCACTTCGGTCAGCATTTCGTCGAGCGGCCACGCGATCCGGCCGGCGAGCTCGATCGCACCGACGCCGAGCGCCTCGTACGCGCCGATCGACGCGACGGCGGCGAGCTGATCGCGCACGTCGGCCGCGTAACGCAGCTCGGGCAACACGAGCGCGAGCCGATTCTCGATCGATGCCGCGAGCTCGGCGATCGCGACGTGCGCGTACGCCGCGACGTCGTCGGGCGCCGCGAGCAATTCGTCGATCACGCGCGCCTCGGTCGCCGCGTACGCGACGCGCTCGACGACGACCTGGTGATCGTCGATCCGCGCGCCGTTTGCCGTGAGCTCGCGCGCTTTGGCCACCGCGCGATGCGCGAGGTCACGTGCAGATGTCGCGATCGCGGTCAGCTCGGCCATGCCTAGTTATATGATGCGCGCATGAAGACGGTATTGATCTCGGCCGCGGTCTTGCTCGTACCGTCGTTCGCGTTCGCCGACAGGTCGTGGACGGGCGACCATCAATCCGTCACGTGGGATTGCAAGACCGAAGCGGTCGTGTCGATCTCCGGCAACCAGAGCTCGTTCAACCTCACCGGCTCGTGCAAGCAGATCACGATCCTCGGCAACGACAACCGCGTGAACATCGACGCGGCCGATAACGTCTCCGTGCCCGGCAACGCCAACATCGTCAACGGCAGCCACGTCGTGACGATCAGCGTCACCGGCCACGACAACACCGTCGACGCGAAAGGCGCGCAAGTTTCGAATGTCGGCGAACGCAACAGGGTCACGACGAAGTGACATGCCTCGTTATATGATTTTCGGCATGAGGCTCGTCGGCTTGTTGATGCTCGTTCCCGCGCTCGGCTTCGCCGACAAGACGTTTCTCGATGCCAAGGGCACGACGTGGGACTGCAAGGACGATCCGATCGTCTCGATCCAAGGCAACGAGGGCACGTTCACGTTCACCGGCCCGTGTAAGAAGATCACCGTCAACGGCAACAAGAACACGGTGCACGTCACGGCCGCCGACCGCGTGACGATCAACGGCAACACCAACACCGTCAACGCGACCGCGCTCGTCACGTTGTCGGTTAACGGCAACGACAATACGGTACGCGCGAAGGGCGCGAAGGCGTCGAATTCGGGATCGCGCAACACGGTCACGACGAAGTGATTCGCTTCGCGCTGCTGCTCGTTCCCGCGCTCGCGTTCGCCGACAAATCGTTTTCGGGCGGCGCCGGCGGCGCGTGGGATTGCACGACCGATCCGGTCGTCGTGATCACCGGCAACAACGCGCACTACGCGATCACCGGCGCGTGTCGATCGATCAGCGTCGCCGGCGGCCACAACGCGGTGACGATCGTCAAAGTCGGCGCGCTTGACGTCACCGGCACGGCGAACACGATCGCGGTCGATTCGGTCGACGCGGTCGACATCAACGGCGCGAACAACGCGATCACCTACAAGGGCGGCAAGCCGAAGCTCACGCAGCTCGGTCAGGGCAATCGGCTCACGCCAGGCAGCTAGCGAGCACGCGGCGCACGTCGGCCGCGTAACCACCGCCGAACAAGCACGCGTGCGCGGCGAGTGGATACAGCTGATGCAGCTCGATGCGCTCGCGCCATCCCGGTGCGAGTGGAAACGTCTCGCAGTACGCGTCGACGAGCTCGTCGGGCAAGCCGCCGAACAGCGCGAGCATCGCGAGATCGATCTCGCGATGGCCGCCGTACACCGCCGGATCGAACAACACCGGCTCGCCCGCGCACGAGCTGACGTTGCCCCACCACAAATCGCCGTGCAGGCGCGCGGGTGGCTCGGCGGGGCCGAAGCGAGCTTCGCAGCGGCGCAGCTGATCGAGCTCGCGATCGACGTCGAGGCTCGCGCGGCGACACAGCGGCCGCAGCCGGCGCTCGACGTAGAACTCGATCCAGCCGGCTTCGGCGGCGTTGTCCTGCGGCAGCGTCGCGAGAAAATTTTCGCGCGCGTAGCCGAAGCTCGGCGCGCCGAGCATGTGCAGCGCGGCGAGACCGCGGCCGAGCTTCGCAGCATCGGGCCGGCCGTCGAGATCGAGCCACTCGAGCGCGAGCCAGGTGTCGCCGATCCCGAACACGCGCGGCACGCGCAGCGGACCTTCGGCGAGCCACGCGAGCCCGTCGGCTTCCGCTTCGAACATGCCGGCCGGTGCCTCGTCGTGTGACTTGACGAAGATCGTGCGGCCGTCGGCAAGCTCCGCGCGCGCCGCATCGTTGACGTCGCCGCCGCCAACAACCGTCCATCGCTTGATGTCGGCGCCCAGCTCCTTCACCACCTCCGTTATAACGTTTCGAGCAGGCCGCGACATGCGCGCTCGCAGATGTCGACGACGTGCTCGAAGCCAGCGGCGCCGCCGGCGTACGGATCGGGCACATCTGCCCCGTCGGAAGCGTAACTGCGGAACAGCGCGATACGTGGGAGACGTTCGACGCCGCGCGCGAGCTTCTCGATGTCGGCGAGGTTCTGCCGATCCATCGCGAGGATCAGATCGAAGCGATCGAAGTCGTCGCGCGTCAGCTGGCGCGCGCGATGATCGACCGGATAGCCGCGACGCGCGGCGACGCTGCGCGCGCGCGGATCGGCTGCTTCGCCGACGTGCCAGCCGCCGGTGCCGGCGCTGTCGAGCTCGACTGCTTTGCCGGCTTCGGCGGCGAGCACGCGCATCACCGCCTCGGCGGTGGGTGAGCGGCAGATGTTGCCGAGGCAAACGAACAAGATCTTCATCGCCGTTTGAGCTTCGCCAAGATCCACGCGCGGCCGACCGGCACGAACGCGACGACGAGCAGCAAGTAGACGACGAGCAGGCCGAGCCCGGTCGCGACGAGCCGCGGCCACGTCGTGACCGGCAGCCACAACCCGGCGCCGCACACCACGACGAACGCGATGCCGATCGAGACCGCCGGCACGTGCATCCGCCAGTACGCGGCGAACGAGAAGTCGGCGTCGCGATGGAGCAGCCACGGAAACACGAGGCCGCGGAACAGCGCGAGCGGGATCGCGGTCCCGATCGCGACGCCGTAGATCCCGAGCGGACCGACGAGCGCGATGCTGAGCCCGAGGTTCACGAGCGCTTCGGCGACCGTCAGCATCGTCAGGCCGCGCAGCTTGTTGCTGCCGAACAACATCGCCTGCCCCGGCGTCGCGAGCAGCGCGACGAAGTACGCCGGCAACAGGATCTGCATGATCGCGATGCTCTGGTCGATCCACGGCTCGTGCAGCCACAGCCGCAAGAAGTGCGGCCCCAAGATCGCGGTCGAGCCGAGCACGAACGCGGCGACCAAGCCCTGCGCCAAGCTCTGGCGGCGCAGTAGCGCGATCATGCCTTCGTGGTCGCCGGTCTCGTGCAGCGCGGAGAATCGCGGCCCGAGCACGTTGCCGATCACGCCGATCGCGCCGTACGCGATCGATAACAGCCGCGTGCCTATGCCGAAGATCGAGATGCTCACCGGCGAGTCGGGCATGAACGCGCCGATCACCGTCGCGTCGAGCTGGAAGCGCACGATGTCGGCGACCATCGCGATCGAAACCGCGGCGCCCATCGTCGCGAGCTTCTTGACCATCACGCGCTGCGCGTGGAACGGATTGATGTGGCGCGCGTACGGCGTGATCACGAGCGCGCAGATCAAGACGAGCACGATGCGCGTGCCGTACTCGCCGAGCGTGAGCAGCGCGAGCACCTCGTAGTCGAGCTGTTTGCTGTACGCGAAGTACAGCACCAGTCCGAGCTTGAACACGCAGTAGCAGATCGTCTCCATCGCATCGTGGACGAAGTAGTACGAGCGCAGTCGCAGCGACGCCGAGAACGGCCGGAACGCGAGATCGAGCACGCCCGCGCCGCCGAGCGTCAAGATCGTCAGCCGCTCGTGCGCGAGCACGGTCGGAAACGCGACCGGCAACACGAGCGCCAAGATCGCGGTCGCGATCGCGGCGAGCCCGGCGATGCCCAAGAACATCGCGGTCGACGTGTTGATGATGCTGCGCAGCTCGCGCTGATCGCCGCGCGCGTCGGCGCCCGCACCGAACTTCACCGTGCCCGCCGACGTGCCCAGATCGAGCATGCGCAGGTAGCCGATGAACGAGTTGATCAGCAGCCAGCCGCCGTAGCGCGCGTCGGTCAGCGCGCCGATCACGGCCGGCGTCACTACCAGCGAGCCGCCGGTGAAGATCGCCATGTTCGCCTGACCGGCGACGACGTTGAGCAAGTGCTTCCGGCGCTCGCCCAACACGTGACGCGCACCCTAGCAGAATCAGCTAGGAGCCGTATCGAGCTCGCCGGTCCAGTACAGGTAGTCGCGCCACGCGTCCGGAATCGATCGCAGAGAGATTCGGATCGCGACGGCAGGCACCCAGTTCGGTTGCGTCGGCGGCGCGAGCAGCCGCATCGATGCCTCGGCGGGAGTACGCCCGCCCTTCTTGCGGTTGCACAGGTAGCAACACGTCACGATGTTCGTCCACTCGGTGAGCCCGCCCTGCGAGCGCGGCACGACGTGGTCGTACGTCAGGTCGCTGATCGACGCCTTCTTGCCGCAGTACTGGCAGCGATAGTTGTCGCGCGCGTAGATGTTGACGCGCGAGAACTTCACCGGTCGCGCGTGGCGGCGGAACGCCCGCAACAGCCGCACGACGGCCGGGATCTTGATGATCATCGTGACCGACCGGATGTTGTGGTCGTACTCCTCTAGAACCTCGACTTTGCCGAGGAACAAGAGCGTGATCGCGCGCTGCCAGGAGATGACTTTGATCGGCTCAAAGCCCTGGTTCAGCAATAGCGTCTGCGCCGTGTCCATCCCTTGTGGAGATGGTAGCAGTCGGTCCGCGAGCTTCCAAATCTGATATTGAAAACGATTTTCAAAAGTGGTACCGGATGATCATGCCGTCGTCGCTCGCCGAGCTGCCGCTGGGGACGCCGGCGCGCGTGCACGCCGTCGACGGTCCCCGCGCGTTCCGGCGGCGCTTGCTCGAGATGGGTCTGGTGCCCGGCACGCAGATCCGCGTCGTGACGATCGCGCCGCTGGGAGATCCCCTCCGAATCGAAGTGCGCGGCGGCCAATGGTCGATCCGAAAAGCGGAAGCGCGACAGATCGAGGTCGAGAGCGATGGCCGCGGTCGCTGATTGCTGCGATCCGGTCCCGCCACCGCCCGTGGCCGTTCCGGATCGACCGCAGATCGCGCTCGCCGGCAATCCGAACGTCGGCAAGACCACGCTGTTCAACGCGCTGTCGGGCTCGATCGCGAAGGTCTCGAATTATCCCGGCATCACGGTCGAGCGCCGGCGCGCGCCGTTCCCGCTGCCGACCGGTCAGGCCGACCTGCACGATCTACCGGGCACGTACTCGCTCAACGCGCGCAGCGGCGAAGAGCAGATCGCGCTCGACGCGCTGGTCGGGCTCGGCGGCGAGCGCGCGCCCGACGTCGTCGTGGTTTGCCTCGATTCCACGCAGCTCGCGCGCTCGGTGTACTTGCTCTTGCAGTGCCAGGAGCTCGGCGCGCGCGTCGTCGGCGCACTGACGATGGTCGACGAAGCCGGCGCCGCGGCGCCCGATGCGCGCCAGCTCGGCGCGTTGCTCGAGTGCGAGATCGTCGCCGTCACGGCGCGCACGAAGCGCGGCTTGACCGAGCTCGGTGCCGCGATCGATCGCGCGTTGCGCAGCGAGCGCCGCACGCATCGCCATTGGGCGCCGTCGCCCGGGCTCCGCGCGAGCCTCGACGCCGTGCTCGCCGCGTTGCCGCCGAGCTGGCGATCGACCGCGCGCTATCGCGCCGACTTGCCGGTCGCCGACGAGGCAGTCGCATTGTGGGCGCTGACCTGCATCGAGAGCGGCGAAGGCGGCGACGAGCTGGTCGGCGTGCCGCCGGAGCTGCGCAGCGTCGTCGACACCGCCGCGCACACGCAAGCGCTCGACGACGAAGCCGTGCTCGCGCGCTGGGCGTGGCTCGATCGCGAGATTCCCAAGCTCGGCCACGCCAAGCCGGATCGCTCGACGACCGAACGGATCGATCGCGTGCTGTTGCATCGGGCGATCGGCTTCGGCGTGTTCGCCGCGGTCATGGCCGTGTTGTTCATGGCGCTGTTTGCCGGCGCCGCGCCGCTGATCGACGGCATCGATCACGGGCTCAAAGCGCTCGGCGCGGAAGTGCATCACGTGCTCGGCGACAACATCGTCGCCGACTTTCTCGCCGACGGCGTGATCGCCGGCGTCGGCACCGTGCTCGAGTTCTTGCCGCAGATCTTGATGCTGTTCTTGTTCCTCGGCTTTCTCGAGGATTGCGGCTATCTCGCGCGCGTCGCGTACTTGATGGATCGCGTGATGCGATCGATGAACCTGCACGGCAAAGCGTTCGTGCCGATGTTGTTCGGCTTCGCGTGCGCGGTGCCGGCGATCACCGCGACGCGCACGATGGAGCGCCGGCGCGATCGCATCCTGACGATGCTCGTCGTGCCGCTGATGACGTGCTCGGCGCGCTTGCCGGTCTACACGCTGATCATCGGCGCGCTGATTCCAGGCAAGCGCCTCACGCAGGCGATGTTGATGGTCGGCATGTACGCGTTCAGCGTGTCGACGTCGCTCGTCGCCGCGTGGGTGATGTCGAAGACGGTCAAGCCGCTCAAAGCGAAGCGGCTGCCGTTCATCATCGAGCTGCCGCCGTATCGCTGGCCGCGCCTGCCCGACGTGCTGCGCATGATGTGGCTGAAGTCGTCGATGTTCTTGCGCGAGGCCGGCACGGTGATCCTCGTGTGCTCGATCGCGCTGTGGGCGCTGATCTATTTCCCGCGCACGTTGCCCACCGGCTCGCCCGACTACACCGCCGAGATCGCGGCAGCGCCGAGCGACGATGCCAAGGCCAAGCTCGAGGCGCAGTCGCAAGCCGCGCACCTCGAGGCGAGCTACGCCGGTCGCATCGGTCACGCGATCGAGCCGGCGATCGCGCCGCTCGGGTTCGATTGGAAGATCGGCGTCGGGCTCGTCGGCGCGTTCGCCGCGCGCGAAGTGTTCATCTCGACTCTCGGCATCGTCTACGCCGTCGGCAACGACGTCGATGCCGAGTCGCAGCCGCTGCGCCAGGCGCTGCACGACGCGAAGCACAACGGCCGACAAGCGTATCCACCGCTCGTCGGGCTATCGCTCATGGTGTTCTTCGCGCTCGCGATGCAGTGCATGAGCACGCTCGCGGTCGTGCGCCGCGAGAGCGGCGGTCTCGCGTGGCCGGCGTTCTTGTTCGCGTACATGACGGTGCTCGCATGGGTCGCGAGCTTCATCGTGTATCAAGGCGGCAAGCTGCTCGGTTTCGCGTAGAGCTGCCTTCTATCGAGCGCGAGCCCGAGCCCGAAATCCGTTACCTCGATTTCTCGACAACGCGATCGTCCTCGGGCCGCCACCGGCTCCAATAGAAGCAGATCGGGCTCGGGCTCCAGCCTCCGGCTTGGCAGACGCAGACACGATCCGAGTTACGTTTCACGTAGTTACGCATCGCTGTCGATCCGCGTGGTACTCGATCGACTATCCCGCGATGCAATATCTACTTTTGATCTACGGCAACGAGAAAGAGTTCGAGGCGCTGCCCGACCTGCCGCAACTCATGGCCGAGTTCAACGCGCTGTCGGCCGACATCGCGAAGTCGGGCCATCTCGTCGGCGGCAATCGCCTGCAGTCGGTCGCGACGGCGACGACGGTGCGCATCCGCGGCGGCAAGGATCAGATCACCGACGGCCCGTTCGCCGAGACGCGCGAGCAGCTCGGCGGCTACTACCTGATCGAAGCCAAAGATCTCGACGAGGCGACGAAGATCGCGCGGCGCATTCCGAGCGCGCGCTCGGGCTCGATCGAAATCCGCCCCGTGTGGTCGATGTCATGAAGTACCTGTTGATGATCTACGACGACGAGAAAGCGCGAGCCGCGCTTGCCGAGCCCGAGCGCAAGGAGCTCACCGGCCGTTACACGGCGCTGATCAAGGAACTCGTCGCCAAGGGCGTCTACCTCGGCGGCGAACCGCTCGAGCCGACGTCGACCGCGCAGAGCGTGCGCGTGCGCGACGGCAAGACACAGCTCGTCGACGGCCCGTTTGCCGAGACGCGCGAACAGCTCGGCGGCTATTTCTTGATCGAAGCGAGCAGTCTCGCCGAAGCGACCTCGATCGCCGCGCGCATCCCGGCGTCGAGCGTCGGCACGATCGAAGTTCGCGCGCTCGCGCATCACGAGTGACACGCCGTGCAGCCCGCTGCCGCGATCGCCGACGTCTTTCGCGCCGAGCGCGCGCGCGTGCTCGCGACGACGATCCGCGCATGCAACGGCGACTTCGAGCTCGCTGAAGAAGCGGTGCAAGACGCGTTCGAAGCCGCGCTCGCGCGCTGGCCGAACGAAGGGTTTCCCGACGAGCCGCGCCACTGGTTGATCTCGGTCGCGCGCAACAAAGTCGTCGATCAGATCCGCCGTCGCGTGAAGCTGCGCGACATCGTCGGCTCGCTCGACTCCGCCGACGAGCTCGCCGCCGACGCCAATCCGGTCGCCGACGATCGGCTGCGCCTGATCTTCACGTGCTGTCACCCCGCGATCGCCCGCGAGGCGCAGGTCGCACTGACGCTGCGCACGCTCGGCGGGCTCACGACCGAAGAGATCGCGCGCGCGTTCGTGACGTCGCCGATCACGATGGCGCAACGGCTCGTGCGCGCGAAGACCAAGATCCGCGACGCCAGGATTCCGTACGAGGTGCCCGAAGCTGCGGAGCTCCCCGCACGCCTCGATGCCGTGATGGCCGTCGTCTACCTGATCTTCAACGAAGGTTACGCGGCGACGAGCGGCGACGAATGGCTGCGCCGCGATCTGTCGCGCGAAGCGATCCGGCTCGGCCGCGTGCTCGTCGAGCTCGTCGCCGACGACGCGCTCGCCGCCGAGCCGCGCGGTTTGCTCGCGCTGATGCTGCTGCACGACGCGAGACGCGACACGCGCACCGACGAGCACGGCGACGTCGTGCTGCTCGAAGATCAAGATCGCGCGCGCTGGGATCGCGCGCAGATCGACGAGGCGCTCGTGCTCGTGCCGCAAGCGCTGCGCGGCGGCGGCGGTCCGTACGGACTCGAAGCTGCGATCGCGGCACTGCATTGCTCGGCCGCGCGCGCCGCCGACACCGATTGGGCCCAGATCGCGGCGATCTATGCCGAGCGCTTTCACCGGGCGCCATCGCCGATCGTCGAGCTCAATCGCGCCGTCGCGATCGCGATGAGCGAAGGGCCCGCGGCCGGGCTCGCGCTCGTCGAGCCGCTCGAGTCGGTGCTCGGCGAATATCATCTGTGGCACGCGACGCGCGCCGATCTGCTGCGGCGCTTGGGCAAGCACAAACAGGCGGCGGCGGCGTATCGCGCGGCACTCGCGCGCGTCGGCAGCGATCCCGAGCGGCGCTTTCTCGAGCGCCGGCTAGCGTCGCTCGGCTGATGCTTCCGCGATCAGGGTCTCGAGCACCGCGGCTTTGTCGTACGGCTTGCAGGTGGTTCGAATCAGATCGAAATCGGCGTCTGGATTTCGCGCGAGTACCTCGACGATGTCGGCGAGATCTTTGCGCGAGCCAGCGTCGAGCTTGAGCGCGACGAGATCGTCGAGCCGCACGCATCGAAGTCCAGAGCTCGCATCGATCACTTCCGCACGAGCGACGGCTTTGATGCCCGGATTCACGCGCGGGCGATGCGGGTTGTAGAAGTTGACGATCTGCAGCTCTGTGACGAGATCGCCGTCGTCGTCGACCGACTCGCCGACATCGAGCACGCGGCAGTTGCAACTTGCCGGCACTCTTGCTCGGTCGACGGACCAGCAGTGGCTGCTCCACGACAACGACGTAGCATGCCTACCGCGTCAGCTTGCGATACTCGTTGATGTGCCGGATCGCGGCGCGCGAGTCGCCCGACTGGTCGAACAGCGTCGCCAGGTTGTAGTGCGCCTCGGCGAGCTGCGCATCGAGCGCGAGCGCCTGGCGATACATCTCGATCGCTTCGGCTTCGCGGCCGGCATCCTGCGCGAGCACGCCGAGGTTGTAGAGCGCCGTCGCTTCGGCGGGATCGAGCTCGAGCGCACTCTTGAAGCACTCGCGCGCGGCTTCGGGATCGCTCGACTCGGCGAACAAGCGACCCAAGTTGATCCACGCTTCGGTGCAATCGGCGCGCAGCCGCAGCGAGCGGCGATAGGCGTCGATCGCCGCGACCGGATCGCGCTCTTCGATCAGCTGGGCGCGGGTGAGCCATTGCTCGGCGGTCGCCGGCGCCACCGCGACCGGCACCGGCGCATCCGGTTGGCGCGGCAACTCGCGCAGCTCGCCGGCCGGCGGCGGACCTTGCAGCGGCGGCTCGAGCGCGAGCGCGAGCTGGCGGGCATCGCTCGCCGCGGGTGTGCCGCGGACGTGGACGCGGCCGTCGCGCGCTTCGATCGTGAGCTCGGCGAGCGACGTGCCCGACGGCAGCGTCGACTGGATCTGGATCAGATCCTTGCGCACGCGCGGCAACGGCACCCCGGCCTCGACGAGGGCTTTCACGGTGCGCAGCGCGGCGAGGTCGCGAAACGACAGCTGCGCCGGGACCGCGTTGGGCGTGCCGACGAGGCCGTCGCGAATGCAGCTGCGCACGGCCGATTCCGCCAAGCCGATCAGCTGAGCGGCGTGCCTCGCGGAGTAGCTCGTCCACACGCCTGCGATGATCGCCGCGCGCGCTCGCGTGTCAAGGATCTGCTGCGATCCATGTCGCGATCGCTCCCGCGACCTCGGCGATCACGTCGTGGCGCGTTCGCCCCGAGCGTACGAGCACGTCGTAGCCGTGATCGGCGCCGTCGACGACGTGGAGCTTCGCCCGCACACCGAGCTTCGCGACGATCGGCCGAAGGCTCGCGAGCGGCGCCAGCTCGTCGCGCGTGCCTTGAATGAACAGCAGTGGTCCGGTCGTGCGCGGCAAGTGCTCGGCGCGCTCGACCGCAGCGGCGGGATTGTCGGGCGGATGCAGCGGAAAGCCGACGAACGCGATGCCGCGACACGCGTCGAGCGGCTCGGCGGCGTGTGCGCGCGACGTCATCCGGCCGCCGAACGATTTGCCGGCGGCGTAGCGCGGCAGCTTCGCGAAGTGCTTCGCCGAAAACTGCCACGCGCGGCGCACCGCGGCCTCGGCGACGTCGGGCTTGTCGGGCCGCGCGCGACCTTCGGCCATGTACGGAAACTCGTAGCGCAGCGTCGCGATCTTGCGCTCGGCGAGCGCGTCGGCGAGGTCCTGCATGAACGCGTGGCGCATGCCGGCTCCCGCGCCGTGGGCGAGCACGATGCCCGCGACCGCTCCGCGCGGCTTGTCGAGCAAGCCCGGCAACCCGTCGACATCCACCACCCGCACGACACCAGGGTATCGCGGTAACGTGCCCGAAGCATGCGCGTTGCGATCATCGGCTCCGGCATCGCGGGCCTCGCGGCAGCCGACGCGCTTCGCGATTTCGACCTCACGATGTACGAGGCCGCGCCACGACCCGGCGGCCACGTCTACACCGTCGAATTGCCCGGCCATCCGGCGGTCGACATGGGCTTCATCGTCCACAACCGCGCGCGCTACCCGCACTTTTGCGCGTTGCTCGACGAGCTGGGCATTGCGACCAAACCGACACAGATGGCGTTCTCGGTGTCGGTCGGTGGGCGCGAATGGGGTAGCGCGTCGCTGTCGGCGCTGTTCGCCGAGCGCAGCTCGATCGGGTCGCCGCGACACTGGCGGTTTTTGCTTGAAGCGCTCGCGTTCTTGCGCCGCGCCCGCGCCGATCTTCGCCATCGCACGATCGGCGATGCCTCGCTCGACGACTACTGCGCCGGCTGGTCGCGCGAGCTCTACGATCGGTTCGTCGTGCCGCTCGCCGCGGCGCTGTGGTCGCTCGCGCCCGATCGCTGCGGCGCGTTTCCCGCGATCACGTACCTGTCGTTTCTCGATCATCACGGCATGCTGTCGCCGATCCGGCCGCTCGCGTGGCGCACGATCGTCGGCGGCAGCCAGCGCTACGTCGATGCGCTGCTCGCGAAGCTGCACGCGCGGCCCAACTTCGCGCTCGAGCTCGCGACACCGGTGCGAGCGATCACGCGCGACGCGACAGGCGCCAACGTGAACGGCACGCGCTACGATCGGATCGTGATCGCCACGCACGCCGATACCGCACTCGCGCTGCTCGCGGATGCTTCGGCCGACGAGCGCGCGGCACTGGGCGCGTTTCGCTACAGCACGAACCGCACGGTGCTGCACACCGATCGCGCGTTCTTGCCGAGCAAGCGCGCCGCGCACGCGGCGTGGAACTACGTCGCCGATCCGGACACGTCGCGCGTCGCCGTGACGTATTCGATGACGCAGCTGCAAGGCCTGCCCGACGCGCCGTATCTCGTCACGCTCAATCCGCGCCGCGAACCGCGCGGGATCTTGCACGAGACGAGCTTCACGCATCCACAGTTCGATCGCGCCGCGCTCGCCGCGCAGCACGAGCTTGCCGCGCTGCAGGGCACGCAGCGCACGTACTTCGCCGGCGCGCATTTCGGCTTCGGCTTTCACGAGGACGGCATGCGCTCCGGCCTCGCCGCGGCCGCGAAGCTGCGCCGCGACGCCCATCGCGAGCTCGCGGCGTGACGTTTCACTCCGCCCTGTATCGCGGCCAGCTCGCGCACGCGCGCACCGACGAGCACGCGCGGCGCGCATTTCGCTACGGCGTGTACATGGCCGCGATCGATCTCGACGAGCTGCCCGCGCTCGACCGCGAGCTGCACCTGTTCTCGCGCGATCGTGCAAATCTATTTTCGTTTCGCGAGCGCGACTACGCCGCGTCGCTGTCGGCGTCGACGCGCGGGATCGCCGGCGATCTCCACGCCGAGCTCGCCGCGTTGCGCGCCGGCAACGACTTGCCCGCGCCCGCAGCCACGCGGCTCGTCACGAACCTGCGCGCGTTCGGCTATCTGTTCAATCCGGTCAGCTTCTTCATCGATTACGACGCACGCGGCGAGATCACCGCAGTGATCGCCGAGGTCAACAACACGTACGGCGGCCGGCTGCGCTACGTGCTCGGGCCGCGCGAGCGCGTCGCCGGCAAGCACCCGACGTTTCGTCACGCGCGCGAGCTGTTCGTGTCGCCGTTCTTGCACGGCGCGCTGAGCTACGACTTCGCGTTCGACGCGCCGCTCGACGGCGACCGCGTCGCGATCGAGATGCACGTTCGCGACGCGGCCGGCGATCAAGTGTTTTTCGCGCGCTTCGCCGGCGATCGCGCGGCGCTCTCCGATCGCACGCTCGCCGCGGCGGCGCTGCGTTACCCGTTCATGACGGCGCGCGTGATCGCGCTGATCCATTGGCAGGCACTCCGGCTCGCGCTGCTCGGCGTGCCGTACCGCCGGCCTGCGGTCGATCATCGGCCCCGTTCGACCGCTTAGTGCTAGGGTGACCCGGTGCGGAAAGCCGTCGAGCTGCCAGGCTGGTTCACTCGTACCTAGTGCAACGTGGCCGAGCTCGCTCATCCGCTGATCGTCCCGCTGCCGCGCCTCGTGCCGCCGTCGGGCCACATGCTGCGGTGGGCGGCGATGTCGCGGCTGCGCCGGACCTGGCAAGGCGGCCGGCTCGAGCTCGTGCTGCCGTCGGGCGAGCTCGTCGAGCTCGGCGATGGCGACGAACCGGCACCGCGCGCCCGCATCCACGACGATCGCTTCTTCCTGCGCATGCTGCTGCGCGGCGAGATCGGCGCCGGCGAATCGTTCGTCGCCGGCGAGTGGTCGGCCGACGATCTCGTCGCGGTGCTGCGCGTGTTCCTGCGCGGCACCGGCGCGCGGGGCTTCGAGTCGCCGATGACGTGGCTCGCGCAACTGCCCGCGCTCGTACGCCACCGCCGCGCCGCGAACACGCGCATCGGCAGCGAGCGCAACATCCACGCGCACTACGATCTCGGCAATCGCTTCTACGAGCTGTTCCTCGATCGCGAATCGATGTCGTACTCGTGCGCGATCTGGCGCGGCGATCTCGAGAGCTCGCAGCGCGCGAAGCACGAGCGGCTATGCGAGCTGCTCGAGCTGACGGCCGACGATCACCTGCTCGAGATCGGCTGCGGCTGGGGCGGCATGGCGATCCATGCGGCGAGCACGCGCGGCTGTCGCGTCACCGCGATCACGATCTCGCGCGAGCAACAGGCGCTCGCGTCGCAGCGCGTACAAGCGGCCGGGCTCGCCGATCGCGTCGGCGTCGAGCTCGTCGACTATCGCGATCTCACCGGCACGTACTCGAAGATCGTCTCGATCGAGATGCTCGAGGCCGTCGGTCACGAGTACCTACCCGGCTACTTCGCGACGTGCGATCGCGTGCTCGCACCCGGCGGTCGCGCCGCGATCCAGACGATCGTGATGCCCGACGATCGCTACGACGCGTATCGCGCGCGCGTCGACTGGATGCAGACCTACATTTTTCCCGGCTCGTGCATCCCGTCGCTCGGCGCGATCGGCAACGCGCTCGCGACCACATCGCTGCGCATCGCGAGCGCCGACGACATCGGTCTCGACTACGCGCCGACCCTCAGCGCGTGGCGCGACCGCTTTCTCGCGGCGCAGCCCGGCGTGAACGCGTTGGGCTTCGACGCGCCGTTCGTGCGTACGTGGCTGCTCTACCTCGCGTTCAGCGAAGCCGCGTTCGCGGAGCGCACGCTCGCCGACTACCAGCTCGTGCTCGCGCGGTGAGCCTGCTCGCACGCATCGGCGTGCTCTATGCCATCGCGCCGCGCACGATCGAGCGCATCCCGCGCGGCACGGATACGCAGAACTGGCGGATCGACACCGACGACGCGAGCTACTTTCTCAAAGTCTATTCGGCGCGAAGCGATCGCGCCGACGATCGCGCCACCCTCGAGTTGGCGATGCGCGCGCACGCGGCCGGGATTCGCACGCCGCGCGTCGTTCCCGATCGCGACGGCAACCTGCTTGCCGACGACGCATACGCGCTGTTCGACTTCGTCGATGCTTCTCCATTGCCACAGCTGTCGATCGCGCAGATGGCGGACGCCGGCACCGAGCTCGCCCGCATCCACCGTGCGTTCGCCGATCTCGCAGCGACGTTGCCGCCGCGATCGCCGGCATGGCTCGAGCCCGACGTCGAGGCCAAGCGCGCGCAGCTCGATCACTATCGCGCGTTGATCGAAGCTCGCGTTCCGCGCGACGAATTCGACGACGCGACGCTCGCGCTGTTGCCGCGTCACCGAGCGCTGCTCGCGAACGTGCCGCGCTTGATCGACGAGCTCGCCGGTGCGAGAGCTCAGGTACTGCACGGCGACTACAGCATTCAGAACGTGCTCTTCGATCGCGACGGGCGACTCGCAGCCGTCGTCGACTTCGGGCCACCGGAATCGTTCTTGATCGCGTACGAGCTCGGCCGCATCGCGTTTCCACCCGACCACGTCGTCCGCGCAGGATGGTTCGAGCGCGGCCATGCACTGCTCGTGGCGTATCGCGACGCGTATCCTGGAAGAGAGCTCGACGTTCGATGCGCGCCGATCGCCTGGCTCGTGCATCTGATGCGCAGCGTCTACGGCCTCGAGCAGCACTACGGCACGCGCGTCGAGTTTCAAGATCAGCTCGATCGGTATTGGCTCGCGCGCGCACGCGCGACGGAGATCTTGTTCGATCAGCTGCCGGCGATCGTCGGCGCGCTAGCAGGCCGCTGAGAAACTAGTGTCGCGTCCTGGTCGCGAGCGCTCTGCTCGCGCGTAGCCGCTGCGCTTGCGCGGCTGCCTCCCGCATCGGTGCCGCCCGCTCCTTGCTCGCTCGGGTGCGTCTCTGCTTTCGCAGT
>DASXEF010000240.1:0-6763 GCA_036490255.1 Kofleriaceae bacterium | reverse complement strand
ACGGGTTCTTCAGGCCCTGCACGCACATCGGCAGCCGGATCGCGGTGCACATCCGCGAGGTTTCGGAGCCGTCGAACACGAGCTCGATCTTGCCTTTGAAGTGCGGCGCGCGGCATTCGATCGCGAGCTTCGTGCCGAACGGCTCGGTGAGCTTCACGCCGCTCGGGCCGCGATACGTGTGACCGGCGAACACGTCGGCCTCGCCCGGCCGCGTCAGCACTTCGATCGTGATCGTGTCGGGATGCGGCGGTGCGAAGCCACCGTGACCGCCGTCGCCGGGCACGAGCGCGATCACGCGACCGTCGAGTGGCACGGGCACCGGCACGTCGGCGTCGTCGATTTGAACGACGAGCGAGGCGTCGCCGAGCACGCGCTCGATCGAGCCGTCGCGCGTGACATGCGAGAGCGTGGAGTCATCGCGGTGTTGCGACACGTACCAGATCGTGCCGGCGCTGCCGCCGAGCAGCACGATCGCGGCGGCGGCGATCGGCCAGCGCCGCGACGGCGACTCGACGAGCTCGTCATCGAAGCTCGGCAAGACTGTGATCGGGCCGGTCGACACGAACTGCGGCTCGTGGAGCGGTCGCGTCTCGCCTCTGCTGCGGCGCGGCTTCGCAGGCGCTTCGGGAATCGGATCGGCGCCGGGCGGAATCGGCGGCAGCGACAGCGTCGCTTCGGGCTCGCGCAGCTCGGCGAGCACGCGATTGAGATCGGCGGAGAGGTCCGCCATCGTCGCGTAACGGTCCTCGCGCTTCTTCGCGAGCGCCTTCATCACGACGCGTTCGAGCGCCGGCGCGACCACGACACCGGGAACCGCTTGCGACAGCGGCGTGATCGGATCGAGCATCTGCATCGCGATCGTCCGCACGAGGCTGTTGCTCTTGTGCGGTACGCGACCGCACGTCATCTCGTAGAGGATCGTGCCGAGCGCGTAGATGTCGACGCGACCGTCGATGTCGCTGCGCCCGGCGGCTTGCTCGGGCGCCATGTACTCCGGCGTGCCGAACACCGAGCCGGCGCGCGTGAGCTTCGGCGCGTTCGGATCGGCGCCCGAGATCGGCAGTACTTTCGCGATGCCGAAGTCGACGATCTTGACGAAGTCGGGCCGGCCGTCGCGCGCGGTCAAGAACACGTTCTCGGGCTTGAGATCGCGGTGGACGATACCCTTGTCGTGCGCGGCGCCGAGCGCGCGCGCGATCTGCAGCGCGATCTGGATCGAGCGCTCCGCCGGCATCGGCGCATCGGCGCGGATCACGCGCGCGAGCGTCGGCCCGTCGACGAATTCCATCACCGAGTACGTCATGCCGTCGGGTGTCGTGCCGAAATCGGTGACGTCGACGATGTTGGGATGACCGATGCGCGACGCCGCGCGCGCTTCCTGCACGAATCGCAGCGTCGTTGCGGGATCGCGGATCGCGTCGCGCTTGAGCACCTTGATCGCGAGCGGCCGTTCGATCACCGCGTGGCGCGCGGCGTAGACGAAGCCCATGCCGCCTTCGCCGAGCTTGCGCAAGATGTAGTAGCGGCCATCGAGCGTCTGGCCGAGCAGCCGCTCGGCTTCGTTTTCGGTCTGCTGAAACGAGTCGTGGATCTCTTGCGTCGATTTGTCGGCGGCGGAGATCGCGCGGATCTGATTCGTCGATTCGTCGATCGTCGCGCCGTGCTGCGCGGTCATCAGCTCGGAGACGACCGTCGGCTTTTGCGCGACGTCGTGCTCGACGAGTTGCTTGCCGTCGAACGGGCAGAAGCCCGGCTCGTCGTAGTTACGCTGACAAACCGGGCACTGGTGGGTCACTGCTGCCGTGTATCGCTGTACAGCATCGTCTCGTAATACGCGTAGACGACGTTGCTGGCGGCGACGACGAGGATCGTCGAGCCGTTGTACGTCATCGCGGCGAGGCCGCGGCCGAACACGAGATCGGCATCGGCTTGCGGGATCGACAGCGTCTCGGCGGCATCGCCCGAGACCGCGCCGCCGGTCGTATCGACCGCGTGAAGCTCGACCTCGCCGACATCGGTCGTCGTGCCGACGGTGCGCGACGGAAAGCCGAGCGCGAGCGTCGGCATGCCGGTGCCGGCCTCGCCGAACGTGCCGAGCTGCGCGGCCTCGACACCCGCGGTCGCGATGCTCGTGCCGACCTGTGCCGGCGTCGCACCCAGCGAGACGACCGTGACCGCGCCGGCCGTCGACGACGGCGAATCGAACGCGACGAGGATCGCAAACGAGCTCCCGACGAGCCCGATGTAGCCGCCGTTCGCGGCCGGCGCCGTGGTCATCACGTGCGCGTTCGGTGCGAGCGGCGGCGGCGTCTGCGTGTTGCCACACTTGCTCGGATCCTCGAAGTCGGCGCGCGTGTAGACGAGGAACTCGCCGGTGCGCGAGTACGCGTAGACGTTCGTGCCGTCGCTCGCGAGCGCGGCCGCGGCCATCGGCATCGTGCCGGACTCGTCGACAAGCGCGCAGTTCGTCACGCTCGCTTGCACGAGCCACGCGTTCGGCTTGCCGCTCGCCGGCGTCATCCCCGACGACGCGACGATGATGTCGCTGGCGGAGAACGTCGCCGCGTCGACCGGATCGGTGCTCGACAGCTGCGAATCGGTGAGCTGATTGGCGGTGCCGTGGATCACGACGAGCGGGCCGTCGATGCCCTTGTCGACGACCGCGACGTTGCCGGAGCCGTCGCCGACGAACGCCGGATGGTTCGACAGCGTCGAGATCGAGTGCTGGCCGAGCGGCTGCGTGAGCGTCTCGCTCGTCGAGCCGCTCGGGTCGAAGTCGAGCGTCGAATAGTTCGCCGGCGTGCCGCTCAACACGGCGAGCTCGCCGGGCTGATCGGTCGTCGAGTTGACGATCGCGACCGCGTAGTTCGACTGATCCGAATCCGGCGTCTCCTGCGCGTGGACCCAGGTCGAATCGGACAGGTCGCTAAACGTCGTCCAGCTGCAGCCGCCGAGCGCGAGCATGAGTACGAGCGCCTTCACCAGTGCACCTCCATGTCGAGGCCGGCATATTGCGAGCCGATCTCGGGAATCACGGTCACCGACTTCGCGTCGATCAACGCCGTCGACGGTGGGCCTTTGTCGCGCAGCGTGTAGTAGACGGCGGTTGCCGCGGCGATCGCGGAGACCGCGAACGCGCCGTCGGCCGCGATCGCGTAGATCTTGCCGTGCAAGAACCGCGGGTCGTCGGATGCCGGCGGCGGATTGCCGGCGGTGATCTCTTTCTGCAGCTGGTCGTGCAGGTCTTTCGCT
The DNA here is from genome assembly GCA_036490255.1 of Kofleriaceae bacterium. GTDB lineage: Bacteria > Myxococcota_A > Polyangia > Haliangiales > Haliangiaceae > JABFXX01. The sequence goes on along the minus strand of DASXEF010000240.1, from coordinate 3,511 downwards.
TCGATGCCGGCGAAGATGCCACCGCCGAGGAACACGCCGGCGAACACGTACGCGACGACCGCGTCGCTGCGCGACGGCGTCGGCACCAGCGCGACCTTGACCGACGTCTCGGTCTTCGCCTCGATCGTGATCTTGCGCGTGTACGGCTTGAATCCCTCGCGCGTCACCGAGACGACGTGATCGCCTTCCGGAACGCTGCGCAAGCATGGACCGCGCTCGCACAGCACGTGACCGTCGACGGAGATCGTCGATTCTTCGATGCCCATGCCGGAGACGTCGAGCTTGCCGACTGGCGTGCCCTTGAGCGTGCCTTTGATCTCTTTGGTCTCGCCCGGCGCGATGTCGATCGTCTCGGTGTACTCGTCGTAGCCCTCTTTCGAGATCCAGAACGTGTGCTTGCCCGGCTTGATCTGCTGCGACCACGGCGTCTCGCCGACCGCGCCGATCGATTTGTCATCGATGAAGACGTCCGACTTCGGCACGTTCGACGCGATCTCGATCCACGCGAGATAATCTTCCTGCGCCATCGTCGACACGAACTGCACGAGCTTCGTCGGATCGGCGGAGATCGTCGACTCGACGACTTTGTAGCCGCGCTTCTCGATGATCAGCTTGTGCTCGCCGTCGAGCGAGCCCGACCACGGCGTCGTCGCGAACGGGCCTTTCTTCTTGTCGTCGAGATAGATCGTCGCGTTCTGCGGCTCGGTCACGATCACGACGAGGCCACGCACTTTGACGTCGCCGAGCTGCTGGACTTCCTGCGACGGCCCGGCGACCGCCGGAGCGCCCGAGCCCGATCCAGCCGCCGCCGGACCGGCCTTGAGCCGCGTGATCTCGGCTTCGAGCACGCCGATCGCTTTTTCGACCGTCGCCTTGTCGGTCGCGTTCGGTTCCTCGACGAGGTAGCGCTTGTAGAACTCGACGGCCTTCGTGTACGACGCGACGTCGGACGTCTTCTTGCCCTTCATGTGGTAGCTGGCGCCGACGTTGTACAAGAACTGCGGGAACGGCCGCGCCGCGTAGGCTTCTTGAAAGCCCGCCGCCGCCTCGTCGAACTTGCCTTGCAAGTAATCGGTTTGCGCGGCGTCGAAGGATGCCTGGGCCTTCTTCATCGGATCGGCGGTTTGGGCGAGCACCGGCGCGGCAAGCGCGCTAAGCGCGACCCAGATCACGACGAGGACACGTGAGTTCATGAAGGCAAAAAGCTTATCACCGCGTCGACGGGCTCGCGAGTCGTGCGCGTGCGGTTCGCGGGCGCGTCGGGGTCGGCGTGGCCGAGCGCCAAGCCGAACAGCACGACGTCGGTCGGCTCGAGCGGCAGCTGTGTCCGGAGGGTGTCGGGATACGCGGCGATCGACGCCATCGGGCAGGTGTCGATGTTGCGTTCCGCACACGCGGCGAGCACGTAGCCGAGCCAGACGCCGACATCGACGTAGGCGTACGGCCCGAGCCGGCGGTCGCACGCGACGACGGCGACGTGGGGCGCGTCGAAGAAGCCGTAGTTGCGCAGCCACGCGTCGTAACGGCCGGCGGTGTTGTCGCGCGCGATGCCCATGTTCTTGTACAGCGCGACGCCGCAGTCTTGCCGGCGCTGCTTGTACGGCGTCGGGTAATCGAGCGGAAACGGCACCTCGGCGTGCGGCAAGCCCGACTTCGCGGCGGCGATCATCGCGGCGGCGAGCGACGCGGTCTTCTCGCCTTCGGTCACCCACACGCGCCACGGCTGCACGTTGCACCAGCTCGGCGCGCGCTGCGCGTCGGCGAAGATCTCGACGAGCGTCGCGTGATCGATCGGCTCGTTGCGAAACGCGCGGACGCTTCGCCGATCCGGAATCACTTCGCTCTCCGCAGCTCTTTGAATCGAAAAATTCCGGTCGTGTGCCCGTCGGAGAAGTGAATGCCGACGCCGTAATTGCCGACGAGGTGCATGTCGCTGACGCTGAGATCTTCGGGCACCGTCGCCGGATCCAACAAGCGCGCGCCGGTCGCTTCGGACTGGCAGTTCGCGCACGTGCACTTGATGCGGAGCGCGCGCGCCGGCCAGGTATCTTCGGTGTCGTCGTCCCACACGAACCGGACTTCGGTTTTTCCGAGGCCGATGATTTCGAGCGGCATGGGCATGTCGCGCCGTATAGCATGCGGGCATGTTCGGAACCGAGCTGCCGATCGTGCTCGCACCGATGGCCGGATTCGGCACCGTCGAGCTCGCGCTTGCCGTGGCGACCGCGGGCGGGCTCGGCTCGCTCGCGGTCGCGAGCATCTCCACCGACGACGCCGCCGCGCAGATCGCGGCGTTTCGCGCATGCGGCAAGCCGCTCAACCTCAACTTCTTCTGCCATCCGAACGCGATCGGCGACGACACGAAGTGGCGCGCGAGTCTCGCGCCGTACTACGCCGAATTCGCGATCGCGGCCACGACGCCGGGCACGCCGCGCAACCCGTTCGACGAGGCCGCGTGCGCGCTCGTCGAGCGCACGCAGCCCGAGGTCGTGAGCTTTCACTTCGGGTTGCCGCCCGCCGAGCTGCTCGCGCGCGTCAAGGCGACCGGCGCACGCGTGATCTCGAGCGCGACGACCGTGCGCGAAGCGGTGTGGCTCGTCGAGCGCGGCTGCGACGCGATCATCGCGCAAGGCGCCGAGGCCGGCGGTCATCGCGCGATGTTCTTGAGCCACGACGTCGCTGCTCAGGTCGGCACGCTAGCGCTCGTGCCGCAGATCGTCGACGCGGTGCGCGTGCCGGTGATCGCCGCCGGCGGCATTGCCGACGCGCGCGGCATCGCAGCGGCGTTCGCACTCGGAGCCTCGGCGGTTCAGCTCGGCACCGCGTATCTCGCGTGTCCCGAGGCGAACGTCTCGGCGATCCATCGCGCGGCGCTCGCGGCGGCGACCGACGACTCGACGATGATCACGAACGTGTTCAGCGGCCGGCCCGCACGCGGCATCGTCAACCGCGCGATTCGCGAGCTCGGCCCGATGAGCGAGGTCGCGCCGCCGTTTCCGCTCGCGTCGGCGGCGCTCGCGCCGATCCGCGCGAAGGCCGAAGCCGCCGGATCGGGCGACTTCACGAACTTGTGGGCCGGCCAAGCGTCACATTTGGCGCGTGCCGGCGAGCCCGCGTTCGAGCTGACGAAGCGGCTCGCGCGTGAAACGCGAGCGCTCGTCGCCACGCTCGCCGTGTTATAGAGCCGGCCCGTGCCGACTCGCCAGCGCCGTTCGCTCTCGATGCCACGCGCGCCGGGCAAGCTCTATCGCGACGGCGATACGCGCAGCGCGACCGCGCTCGTCGAGGCGATCACCGCGGCGCAAACCGATCGCGAAACTGCCATCACGCTGACGCACGCGTTTCACGCGTATCCGGCGCGCATGCACCCGGCGACCGCGAAAGTGCTCGTCGAGCTCGTCGGCGAAGGCGCACATCGCGATCAACCGCTCGTCGATCCGTTTTGCGGATCCGGCACCGTGCTCGTCGAAGCGCGCGCGGCAGGTTTGCGCACGATCGGCAGCGATCTCAA
>DASXEF010000146.1:0-1689 GCA_036490255.1 Kofleriaceae bacterium | reverse complement strand
GCGCGCCGACGGCACCGTGGTAGGCAACACGCGCGCGATCGCGGCGGCGAGCGCGTCCATGCGAAACGGCTTCGGCATGAAATCGGCCGCGCCCGCGCGCAGCGCCGAGATCGCGGTCTCCATCGTGCCGAACGCGGAGATCAAGATGACGGGGACGCGGCCTTGGATCGCGCGGCACAGCTCGATGCCATCCATGCCGGGCATGCGCACGTCGCTGACGACGAGATCGCACGCATCGGCTTCGGCGATCGCATCGGCGGCACGCGCGTGCGCCGACACGGTCAGGCCGAGCTTTCCGAGGTGACGTGCAAGTAGATCGCGCATGGCGGCGTCATCGTCGACCACGACGACGCGACACGGCGCTGCTGAAGAACGCATGAGGCTCCCGCAGGTGCAGGTGAGAAACGACGGTGAAGTGATCGCGACTACGCGACCGGTGGTCCGCGGGCGACCGAGATCACCTGGTCTCGATCGATCGCGCGTCCCGGATCGACGATCAGCGGATCGACGATCGCGACGTCGCGCGACGGCAACAGTACGGGTGCGGCGAGCGCGGCCGGCGAGCGATGGGTGCGCGCGTGGTGGTAGTGCGCGGTCGGCGTCGACAGCGTCGCGGTCGGCTGTGCGCGTCGAAGATGCGGCGCGCGTATCGCGACGAGCGCGACGCACGCAGCAACCACGATCGAGCAGAAAAACCGCACGAGCCGTAGTGTAGCACTTTGCCTCATCTCCCGACGAGGAAAAACGGACACAGTGTGTTTCAGCCGCCGCCAAGCGCGCGATAGAGCTCGACGCGGTTCGACATCGCCTGGAGTTGCGTCGACAACAGCGTCCCCTTGGCGGTGTACAGCGCACGCTGGGCGACCAGCGTGGTCAAGAACGGATCGACGCCCGCCTTGTAGCGCGCCTGCGCGAGCTCGAGCGCTTTTTGCGACGCATCGACGAGCGCGACCTGCGCGTCGAGTTGCTCTTTGATCGTGCCGCGGGTCGCGAGTGCATCGGCGACCTCTTTGAACGCGGTCTGGATCGCGAGCTCGTACGCCGCGACCATCGCCGACTTTTGCGCCCACGACAGATCCAAGTTCGCGATGTTCGCGCCGCCGTGAAACAGCGGAATCGTCAGCGACGGCGCGAGCGTGTAGATGAACGCGGGGCCGGTGAACAACGCGGCGAGCGCGGCGCTCGCGATGCCGCCGGTCGCGGTCAGCGACAACGTCGGGAAAAACGCTGCGCGCGCGGCGCCGATGTTCGCGTTGGCCGCCATCAGCTGATGCTCGGCGGTGAGCACGTCGGGCCGCATCAAGAGCACGTTCGACGACAGCCCGACCGGCACGTCGCTAAACCAATCGAGTGCTCCGGGCAGTGCATCGGGCAACAGCGAATCGTCGACGTGGCCGCCGGCGAGCAGATCGATCGCGTCGTGATCTTGCACGATCGCCGCCGACAGCGACGCGACGTCGCCGCGCGCTTGCTGGAACACGGTCTCGGCCTGGTAGAAATCGGTGCGGTTCGACGTGCCACCACCGACGAGCTGCTCGGTGAGATCCATCGTGCGCTTGCCGCTCGCCATGGTCTCCTGCGCGACGGCGAGCCGGCTGCGATCGGCGGCGTACGTGAGATACGCGGTCGCGAGCTCGGCGATCAGCGTGATGCGCGTGCCGCGCGCGGTCTCGGCGCTCGCGAGATATT
>DASXEF010000048.1:0-1637 GCA_036490255.1 Kofleriaceae bacterium | reverse complement strand
CTCCCACTCGAGGTCGCGAAACGCGTGCCCTTTGGGGCTCCCCGCCGTCGGCAGGTGATCCAGGTAACGCGCCGACGCGAGCTTCGCGGTCTTGAGCGTGTGCTCGGCGCTCGTGCCGCCGATCACGATCGCGAGGTGATACGGCGGGCACGCTGCGGTGCCGAGCGAGCGCAGCTTTTGCTCGAGGAACGCGGTGAGCGATGCCGGATTGAGCAGCGCCTTGGTCTCCTGAAACAGCAGGCTCTTGTTCGCCGAGCCGCCGCCTTTGGCCATGAACAAGAAGTGGTACTCGTCGCCTTGCGTCGCGTAGATCTCGATCTGCGCCGGCAAGTTCGTGCCGGTGTTCTTCTCGTCGAACATGTCGATCGGCGAGACCTGCGAGTAGCGCAGGTTGTCGGTCTGATACGTGTCGAACACGCCGCGCGAGATCGCGACCTCGTCGGCCTCGTCGCCGGTCACGACGTACTGGCCCTTCTTGCCCATGATGATCGCAGTGCCGGTGTCCTGGCAGCCGGGCAAGATGCCGCCCGCCGCGATGTTCGCGTTCTTGAGCAGCTCGAGCGCGACGAAGTGATCGTTCGGCGACGCATCTTTGTCGTCGAGGATCTTGCGGAGCTGCGCGAGGTGGCCGGGGCGCAACAGGTGCGCGATGTCGCGCATCGCGGTGCGCGTAAGCAGCGTCAGCGCCTCGGGCGCGATCTCGACAAAGCGCTTGCCGCGCGCTTCAAACGATCCGACGAAGTCGCCGGTCAGCTTGCGGTACGGGGTGTCCTCGTGGTGACCGGCGGGCAACAGCTCTTGATACGCGAACGACGCCATGCGGCGGACTATACTGGACGCGTGCGTGCGCTGGGACTGGTCGCTCTTGTCGCAGCATGCGGCCGGCTCGGCTTCGACGATCGCAGCGCACCCGATGCGATGCCCGATGCGATCACCGGTCACGACGAAGACGGCGACGGCATCCCCGACGCGCTCGACAATTGCCCGCACGTCGCCAACCCCGATCAAACCGACCGCGATGGCGACGGCGTCGGCGACGCGTGCGATCCGAACCCGGATACGCCGACCGAGCACTTCGCGCTGTTCGATCCGCTGCTGACGAACCCGTTCTCGTTCTCGCCCGGCGATCTCACGACCATCCCCGACGCGGTGATCGCGAACGGCAGCGCCGACGAGATCATGTTCTCGTTGCCGCTCCAGATCAGCGACGACCTGATCCAGATCGGCGGCGAGATCACGTACCTCGGCGATCCCAACGACCAGCAGATCGCGATGTCGAACATGTTCAGCACCACGACGCCGTTCGACTACGCCGAGCTGTTCGAGAGCGGCGCGCAGCGCTACGTCGCGATCACGCACTTCGACGGCACGACCTACGACAACCTCACGGTCACCGGCATCACCAGCGACATTCCCACCGGCGCGTTCACGTTCGCGTGGTCGCCGTCGACGACCGCGCAGCAAGCGAAGGTCGCCGCCGGGTTCGCCGGCGCGCTTGCCGCACAAGCGGGCGCGGCCCTCGACGAGACGCCGGCCGGCCCGACCGTGTCGATCGCGATCGCTCACCTGACGGTGCAGATCGACTACATCGTTGCGATCGAGACTGTCCCCGGTTCGTAGATCAAAGTGGGCCGAGC
>DASXEF010000644.1:0-6482 GCA_036490255.1 Kofleriaceae bacterium | reverse complement strand
GGATCGAGAACCCAGACGACCCCATGCTCGACGAGCGGAAGATCGGGCTCGGGCTCCAGCCTACGGCTTGGGCTCGGGCTCGATAAGAGACGCGGAAGTGATCGAAATGATCTGGCTTCGTGCGCTAACTGAGTGACATTGGTGCTAGTTCAATCCGTCGAACGGCAGCGCGTGCAGCGTGAACGCGAGCGTCGCGGTGACGCTACCGAGATCCAGCACGTCGGTCGCGATGCGAGCGCCGATCGACAAGCTCGGTCCGAACCAGATATCCGCCGTCGCGCGTGCTTCGATGATTCCGGCTGCTTGCCACGGCGCTTGAAGCTCCGCGCCGCCGGCGCGCGTGAACGATGCGGCGCGACCACCGCCATCGAGCTCGAAGCCTGCGGCGAATCGACCGAAGTTTTGATGAAGACCGGCGCCGACCGTGAGCTGAGCGATCGAGCCAGCGTTCGCCGACGCAACGCCGCCGTCCGTTTCGGATGTCACGAGCGGCGGGCCGCGCACGATCGAGAACACTTCGGCGCCGATCCGGACGTACCAATGATCGCTTCCGGCTCGCACCGCCAAACCACCGCCGATCGCGTCGAGCGATCGGGCGCCCGCTGGTACGGCCCAATGGATCTGGTGATCGGCCGTGGGTGCAGTCGCGTCGATCGACGACGCATCGAGATGGAGCACGCTCGTACTCAGCTCCATGCTTGCGGTGATCGGTTGCGTCCACCACGCGGTCTCTTCGCAGCGCGAATAGCCGAGCACGTGCGACGGCCGATGGCAGTGGGCTTCTGCAGCGCCGCCGCCGATCAGCGACGCGAGCGCGACCGCGCGCGCGATCACGGCGCCACCTCGACATCACCGCCGAAGCAACGAACCGCACCGTCGCGATGCGTACCGCGTTCGAGCTTGCCGACGTCGACGCACACGCGAGTCGCACCTCGGTCGGGCTCGTAGCCGATGGACTCGTAGCCCGTCCACCGCGCCGGCAACCTGTGAGGCACCAGCTCGTGCTGCGGGTCATAGGGCGCGAGCACGCGCTCGCCGGCGACGACGCGCACCGCGGCGAGATCGATCTCGACGCGATGATTGCAGCGGTTGCCGAAGTGAAACGCGAACGCGGGATCCGGTGCGACCGCGTCGTGCACGCGCAGGATCGCGACGTCGAGGCACGCGAGCACGACGTGTGCCCCCGGCCACGGCTCCTCGATCGTATTCAGATCGCGATACGAGCCGGCATCGTATGCACAGCTGGCACACGCGAGCACGACGATGGCGGATCGCATGCCGACAGCGTAGGCAACGCGATCGGAGTCGTGCCCGAAGGAACCGTGAAGGCGCCTGCGAAAACGATAACTTCGCGTTCTTGCCGAGCACTCCCGACGACGACCATCGCCGCAACTACGCGACTCGGCACGTGTCCCGAGATCGTGCAGAATATTTTCGAACCACGTGCGTTGGTATCGAGTCGACGATGCTGACACCGAACTTCGCCACGCGTGTCCGTCCGTTTCGGCCCATCGCAGCTGCGCTCGTGCTCGGGTTGGCGTTCGTCCCGTTCACGAGCTCGGTTCCAGGTCGCGGTGAGGCCGGTTTTGCGTGTCGCAGACTCGAAGCGAACGCGAACGCGGCGGACCTCGTCGGGATCTATCGGTCGACCGCGTGCACGCTGACGCTCGATGCCGCGGGCACGTACGACTGCGGCACGCACGCCGGCCGCTACTCGACTAGCGGCAATCAGGTCGTGCTCGGAACCCAACGCCTGGCGATTTCGGGGCCCGGCCGGCTCGTGGCCGCGGACGGCACGATCTACTCGATCACGGGAGGTACGCGATGAACCGACGCATTTTCCTCGGCGCCTCCGTGGTCAGCTTCGGCCTCGCGGCAACACCGGCGTGGATCCAACAAGCGTTCGCCGGTGAGCCGTCGAGTAAGACGCTGGTGTTCGACGCCTATCGGCGTGCGCGCAGCGCAGCACGACCGCTCCTCATCTTCGTGATTCCGGTCGAACCCGACGAGCGGTGGCATCGTGGTCACGCGCTCGGTTCGTTCATCACGTATGCGAACGACGCGCAGCTGGCTCCACTCGCGCACTGCGAGGTGGTCTGCGCGACGGCCGCACATGTCCACGAGCTCGTGCCGAACGCGCCAGCCGGCGAGCCGCTCGCGCTCCTCGTCGACACGACCGCGGTTCCAGCCCACGTCCGAGCGATCACCGTCGCGCTTGCGGATCCGGCGGCGGCGCGGAGCGACGCGACTCAGAACTGGGACCAGCGCCAGGCCGCCGCCGACGACATCGTCATGGCGAACGTGGGCGCGATCTCCCAAGCGCTCGATGCAGCGCTCGGGGCCGGTGATCCCAAACTCGCCGACGATGTTCGCGCGCGGCTCTCCAAGCGAGATGTGCCCGGTGCGCGGTGGGCGAGCTCGGCCGGCTGCGGCGTGGCGTTCGAGCACCCCGACAAGGGCGACGAGAACATGGGGATGGTCGACTGCGGGATGGGCTTCGTGTCGGAGAAATCGACGCGGTTCTTGGAGCTGCTGGCGAGTCCGGCGACGTGATCCCGGTCGGGCTGTCGCTCATGCCCGACGTCGTGTTCCTGGATTTGCTCCACGACGTCATTCGCGACGACGCCGACTATTACGAGCTCGCGCCCGAGACGCTGTGGTTCCGTAGCCCGTCGGGCGCACTCGAGCCCAACGGGTTTCACCGCAGGTTTCGCGAGCTCGTCGAGACGACACGGAAGCCGGTCGTCGCGCATGGCGTCGGGTTCTCGATCAGTGGCGCGAGCGCCGCCGACGCCGCGCGGCGTGCGAGCTGGCTCGAACGAATTCGCGCCGACCACGCGGTGTTCCAGTTCGATTGGTACACCGACCACCTCGGCGTGTCGGCGCTCGGCGGGCTGGCCACCACCCTGCCGCTGGCGATGCCGATGACGGATGCCGTCGTGACGCGCACACGCACCGCGCTCGATTCGCTGCAACGCATCGTGCCCGACGTCGGCGTGGAGAACTCGGTGTTCTACTTCCACCTCGGCGATCCGCTCGACGAGCCGGCGTTTCTGGGTCGCGTTGTCGCCGGCCGCGGCCACCATCTATTGCTCGATCTCCACAACGTCTACACGACGGCGTTGAACGTCGGGTTCGAGCCGCAGGCGTACATCGATCGGCTGCCGCTCGACTCGGTGATCGAGATCCATCTCTCGGGAGGCAGCGAGAGTCCACCCGCGTGGCTTCCCGACAAGCGATCGTTGCGGTTAGACAGCCACGATACCGCCGTGCCCGAGGCCGTGTGGGCGCTGTTCGACGAGGTATGGCCGCGCTGCCCGAACTTACGCGGCGTGACGCTCGAGCGGATGGAAGACACGGTGACCGTCCCCGACGTCGCGGTCGTGCGCAGCGAGCTTCGTCGTGCACGCGAGGCGCTTCGCCGATGACTGCGGACGACGAAGCCGCAGCCAGCGCTGGGGATGACACGCTCTGCGAAGAGCTGCTCGCCGCGGCACTGACCGCGGTCGATCCGTGCAGTGCGCTAGACGTTGCCGCGTGCGATCCGCGGCTGTCGCAAGCGGCACGTGACCGGCTCGCCGCGATCGACAAAGACGGCTTCCGAATCTCGGCGCTGCTCGTCGCGCGCCTCCGGTTCGAGCGCCTGCTGCACGGCCATCCCGAGGTTGCCGACTGGCTCGATCGCGATGCCGCCGACTTCACCGCGACGTTCCGGCGCTACCACGCCGCCGTGCCACCCACGGCATTCTTCTCGCCCGACGAAGCGCGCACGTTTTCCGCGTGGCTCGCCGCGACGCGATCGCCCGTCGACTCGCCTTCGACTCCCACCGCCTCCACCAATTCTCTTAGCAGCGCAGCGGCAACTCGACGATGAACGTCGCCCCGTCGCCAAGCTCGGAGAGCACGCGCAGGTTGCCGCCGTGCGCGACGACGTTCTGCTGCGCGATATAGAGGCCTAGCCCGAGCCCACCGTAGTGCCGCGCCGACACCGCGCGCTCGTACGGACCGAAGATGCGCTCGCGGTCGGCTGCGGAGATGCCCGGCCCATGATCGCGTACGGCGAGCACCGCGACCTCGTCGCGCGCGTCGAGCGAAATCTCGACCGGCGCCCCGGGCGCGTAGCGCAACGCATTCCCGACGAGGTTCTGAACGATTTGTTCGACCCGAACCCGATCCCAGTCGCCGCGTACGCCGACCGCGTCGCGAAGCTCGATCACGACCCCCGCGTTCGCAGCCGCCTCCGAAAAGCGCTCGACGACCTGTTGCGTGAGCTCTGCGAGATCGATCGATTCCCGTTGCAGCGCGAGCACGCCGTTCGTGATCCGAGACACGTCGAGCAAACTGTCGACCAGCCCGCTCAACCGCTGTTCTTGCCGCAACGCGGAGTCGAGCTTGGTGCGAATTCGGCTGTCGATGACGTCGGCGCTGACATCCTTCGCGAGCCCTTGAAGCCGGAGCTGTAACGTCGTCAGCGGCGTGCGCAGCTCGTGCGACGCGATCGACAAGAACTCGTCGCGCGCTCGAACCGCTTGCTCGGCTGCATCTCGTGCGCGTTTGAAGTCGTCGAAATCGGTATAGGTGCCGAGCCAGCCGACGACCCGGGCATCGCCGTCGAGCTCCGGCACCGCGCGGCATAGATGCCAGCGGAACGTCTCGCCGTCGCGGCCACGTAGGCGGCACTCGAGCTGGAACACCTCGCGCGTCGCGACGCCTTCGCACCACTTCGTTCGGCACCGGCTCGCGTCATCGGCATGAACCAGGGCCATCCAGCCCGAGCCGATCGCGTCGTCGAATGATTGGCCGGTGTACTCGAACCAGCGCTGGTTGAAATACGTGATCGCACCGTCCGGCGCCGCGGTCCAGACGATGTCGGGAATCGCTTCAGCGAGGTTGCGATAGCGCTGATCGCTCGCCATCCGCAGCGCCGCGAGCTCGAGCTCTCGCTCACGTCGCTCGCCGAGCCGCAGCGCCTCCGCTTGTTCCTGCAGGCGTTGGTCTTTGCGATACAGCTCGACAAAGATCGCGACCTTCGCGCGCAGCACGTCGGGATCGATCGGCTTGGTCAGATAGTCGACGGCGCCGACCGAATAACCTCGATAGATGAGATCGAGATCCACGCTCGCTGCGGTGAGGAACACGATGGGCGTGTAGCGCGACCTCTCGCGCTGCTTGATCAGCGTCGCGAGCTCGAACCCGTCCATCCCCGGCATCACGACATCTAGAAGGATCGCGGCAAAGTCGCGCTCGAGCAGGCGTTTCAACGCTTCGTCGCCCGAGCTCGCGAGCACGAGCCGATAGTCCGGCGACGTGAGGATGCTCTCGATCGCGAGCAGGTTCTCGCGACGATCGTCGACGACGAGTAACTCGACGGTCATCGCCGCTCAACCGCCGCGACTGCGCGGCAGCTCCACGCGAAACGTCGTGGAGCGCGGCTCGCTGGACACGGTGAGTGCGCCACCCAAGCCGGTGATGATGTTGTGGCAGATCCATAGCCCCAGGCCCGTCCCTTGCCCGACCGGTTTCGTGGTGAAGAACGGCTCGAACACGCGATTCACGAGGTGCGACGGGATCCCGACTCCGGTGTCGGTTACCTCGGCGACGAGACGGTCGTTGTCGCTCGTGACGACGATCCGGATCTCGTTGTCGTCGGGCGCGCCCTCGGGAATCGCGTGTGCAGCGTTCATCAACAAGTTCATGAACACTTGGCCGAGCCGGCCTTCGTTTGCCAGCACGGCCGGAACGTCGTCGTAGTGCGTGGTGAGCTTCGCTCGCCCACGAATCTCGCCCATCACCACTTTGATCGCGGCCTCGATCGGATCGCGAATATCGATCGGCGTGATCGCCGTGTCGATCGGTCGCGTGAACGTGCAGATCGCGCCCGTGATGCCTCGGATCCGCTCGGCACCTTCGACCGCGCCGTGAAGATGGCCGTCGATCTCTCGCATCGCGGCTCGGTTCGTGTCGGTCGCGACCGCGCGCACGAGCCGCACCGCATTCGCGAGCTCGAGAATCACGTAGGTCAACGGGTTGTTGATCTCGTGTGCGAGACCGGCGGCGAGCGTGCCAACCGCTGCGAGCCGCTCGGTCTGTGCGATCAACGCTGGCTCGAGCTTGCGGCGCTGGACGTTGAGCACGTCATCGATCGCGCGCAGGAGCGTCGTCGTGTCGAACGGCTTACGCAGATACAGGTCCGCATCGACGGCAGCTGCGGTCGGGCTATTGCTCGCGGAGATCACGACGACCGGTGTCGTCGCCAACGCTGGATCGCGGCGCTGCGCGATCCGGAACTGCCAACCGTCGACGTGCGGCATCATCAGATCGAGGACGACCACGTCGGGCCGCCGTTCGCGCATCTTGCGAAGCCCGTCGTCGCCGTCGATCGCGCGGATGACATCGTGCCCGCCTTCTGCAAGCACGTCACCGAGTGCCTCCGAGAGGTCTGCATCGTCCTCGATGAGAAGGACCCGTCGCGCCGAACCGCA
>DASXEF010000640.1:0-6577 GCA_036490255.1 Kofleriaceae bacterium | reverse complement strand
CCGCATGCTCAAGAGCGGCGTCCGCGGCGTCGGCGGGTGTTGCGGCACCACGCCAGAGCACGTACGCGCGATGTTGGGCGCGGTGCGAATGCTGCGCGGCGAAGGCGATGCGATCAACGCGATCGCGAAGCAGTCGCGCGTCGAAGCGATCGAGCCTGCAGCAACGCCGCCGGCGAAGACGTCGCTCGCGCAACGCAGCAAGCTCGGCGCGCGGATCGCCGCCGGCGAGTTCGCGGTCTCGGTCGAGCTCACGGCGCCGACCGGGCTCGACATGTCGAAGACGACCGCGGCGGTCAAGCAGCTGCTCGCGGGCGGCATCGACGTCGTCAACATCGCCGACGGTCCACGCGCGTCGGCGCGGATGGCGAACCTCGCCGTGTGCGCGCGGCTCGCGGTCGAGACCGCGGTCGAGCCGATCCTGCACGTGTGCGCGCGCGATCGCAGCTTCTTGGGGCTCGTCGCGCACCTGCTTGGCGCCGCGGGCCTGGGCCTGCGCAACCTCGTCATCATCACCGGCGATCCGCCGAAGATGGGCGACTACCCGTTCTCGACGCCGGTCTACGACGTCGACTCGGTCGGCCTGTTGCGCATCGCAGCCGGGCTCAACGCCGGCGTCGATCCCGCGGGCAAAGACTGCGAGCCGACGCAGTTCGTGCTCGCGACCGGTGCCGAGCCCGCCGCGCACGATCGCGATCGCGAGCTGCGCCGGCTCGAGGACAAGAAGCTCGCGGGCGCCGAGCTCGTGATGACTCAACCGGTCTACGATCCGCGCACGCTCGAGCGTTTTCTCGAGGACGCGCGGCCGCTCGGCTTGCCGATCATGGTCGGAATTCTGCCGCTCGCGTCGCATCGCAACGCCGAGTTCTTGAACGCCGAAGTTCCGGGCATGTCGATCCCGGCCGAGTATCGCGAGCGCATGGCGAAGGCAGGAGATCACGGTGCGGGACCTGCGGCGCGCGCCGAAGGGATCAAGATCGCGCAAGAAGCGCTCGCAGCGGTCAAGGATCGCGTCGCCGGCGCGTACGTGATGCCGCCGTTCAACCGCGTCGATGCGGCACTCGCCGTGCTCGAAGTCGCGCGCGGTCGGTGGAAGCCCGCGCGGTCCTGACGCGCGAGCGAAACCGCCCACGATCTGCAACCGCCTGGAAAGCTGGACTTGCCAGGCATGTAGACGTGCCGCCGGCATGTCGGTCAGCCACCTGATGGCACCAGGATTCGTGCGGTTGGGGCGGCATGGAAGCTGCTCTTGCCGGGAGCATGCGCGCAGCGATGATCATCGCGGTCTTGACCGCGCTCGCGAGCGCCGCGCACGCCGAGCCGTGCGTCAACGTCACGGCGGCTGATGCGAGCGATGCCGCGATCGTCAAGCGCGCGGTGCTCGAGGCGATCCCGGCGACGCCGCGCTCGTGTCTCGACATCGCCGTGACGATGACGGTGAAAGCCGCGGACGACATCGCGCTGACCACGAATATCCGCGTCGTGATCTCGGACGAGCACGGCCGGATGACGTCGGTCGTTGCGGGCGGCGCGACCGCGCACGTCGCGAAGGCGTCGCCGAAGCTGTCGATCTATCGCCGCGACGCGCTCGAGCAAGCGATCACCGGCGTTGCCCCGACCGTTCGTGCGCACTTGATCACGCCGGCGCGCCCACCGACGAGCTAGCGCTTAACGCCGCGCCGCGCCGCGGGTCCTAGTGTCATGTCGCCCCGCGATGTGAGCACACACGTCGCGTACGCACGCTACGATAGGCCACCGTTGACGACGGAGCCGACGCCGGACCCTGACCTCGCACCGGGAAGCGCGGTCGGCGAGTACCGCATCGATCGCAAGATCGGTCGCGGCGCGTTCGGCAGCGTGTATCAAGCGTCGCATCCGGTGATCGGCAAGCTGGTCGCGATCAAGATCCTCGCGCGCAAGTACTCGGTCGAGCCCGAGATGATCAATCGCTTCGTCACCGAGGCGCGCGCGGTCAATCAGATCCGCCACCGCAACATCATCGACATCTTCTCGTTCGGCACCCTGCCCGACGGCCGCGCGTTCTACGTGATGGAGCTGCTCGAAGGCGAGACGCTGCAGACGCGGCTCGCGCGTGTGGGCCGGCTCTCGCTCTCCGAGGCACTGCCGATCTTGCGCGCGGTCGCACGCGCGCTCGACGCCGCGCACGCGCACGGCATCGCGCATCGCGATCTCAAGCCCGACAACGTGTATCTCGCGCACGACGCCGACGGCACGCAACCCAAGCTGCTCGACTTCGGCATCGCGAAGCTGCTGCACGAGCGCGACTCGCCGCACAAGACCGAGACCGGCATCGCGGTCGGCACCGCGTATTACATGTCGCCCGAGCAATGCCGCGGCAAAGACGTCGATCACCGGACCGACTTCTACGCGTTCGGCGTGGTCGCGTATCAGGTGCTCACCGGCGTGATGCCGATCGACGCGCCGGATTATCTCGCGCTGCTCATGCGCCAGATCAGCATCGAGCCGGCGCCACCGTCGTCGCACGTGCCGGAGCTGCCGGCCGCGGTCGATGACGCGATCGCGTGGCTGATGCGCAAGGAGCCGGCCGAGCGGCCGCCCGATCTCGCGACCGCCGTGCGCGCGCTCGAGATCGGCGCGGTCACCGGGCCGCCGAATCCGCGCGCGACGAAGCTGGTGCCGCCCGCAAAACGACCGCCGCGGTTGGCGACGAAGCTCGCGGTCGGCATCGCGTCGACGGCGATCGCGGGTGCGCTGACGTTCGTCGTGCTCGATTCGCACGAGCCTCCGCCGCCGCCGGCAACGCCGGTCGCACCGATCGTCGCGCCGCCGACCGTCGCGAAACCGACGCCGCCGGCGCTCGCGCCGACGATCCAGCTCCGCGTCGACGGCGTTCCCGCCGACACGCACGTGTGGGTGCTCGGCCGCGCGATCGGCACCGCGCCGGGAAGCGTCACGCTGCCGCGCGGCACGACCGCGGTCGAGGTCCGCTTCGAGCACGCCGGCTATTCGGCGACGACGGCGACGGTCGTGCCCGATCGCGATGCCGCGATTCACGTGACGATGCCGCGGCGGCCGAACGCGACCGCGTCGCCGGCGGCCGCGCAAAAAGATCCGAACAGCATCGAGAACCCGTTCACCAAGGCCAAGTGATGCGCTTCACGCTCAGCTTCATCGCGCTCGTGGCCTGCACGCAGGCCGAAACCATTCCGGACAACGTGTGCGGCAACGGCGTCGTCGAGCCCGGCGAGGATTGCGACGCGCCGGGCGATCCGTCGTGCACGTCGACGTGCCGGATCGTGTGCTCGGTCGCGACCCGCACGACGTGCGCCGGCGATCCCGACGGCACGTGCTGTCCCGGCGATTCGAGCTGCGGCGTCGACGGCGTCTGCCACACGCCGTCGGGCCAGATCGCCGCCGAGTTCGTCGAGCCCTACGACGTCACGAGCGAGTTCTTCACCGATATCGACGGCGATCACATCGCCGATGCGATCGGCGTCAACAACGTCGAGATCGCGGTGCGCTACGGCGATCCGCAGACGCCGCTGCAGCGCGAGCTCGTCGAGCCGTCGCCGATCGTCACCGGCGGCGTGAGCTTCGGCGACATGACCGGCGATCAGCGCGCCGACGTGCTGCTGCCGACGACCGCCGGCTTGTTCGCGTGGGAGACCTCGACCGGCGAGCCCGAGCCGATCCCGTTTCCGGCGAACGTCGACACCGGCGTGACGCACCTGCGCCTCGCGGCGACCGATTCCGCGATCATCACGCTCGATCTCGTGGCCGGCTCCGACGTGCAGCTCGCGTCGATCAGCCGCGACTTCGCGACGCCGAGCGCATCGTTCCGGCCATGCAACATCAACCAGCCGGCCGCGACCGGGATTCGCGGTCACGCGCTGCATCCGTACAGCGACGGCGCGCGCACGCTCGTGCCGTTCCAGAACGGCGCGTCCGTGTGTATCGCGACGCTCGGCGCGACGACCGGCCAAGACCTCGGCTCCGGCGACAGCGCCGCGTTCGCCGCGAATCCGAAGGTCGACGCGATCGGCGAGACGTTCCTGTCGGACCTCGGCAGCGGCGCGTGCCCGAGCCTCATCGCGGCGATGACCGCCGCCACGAACACGACGCTCGTGGTTCCCGGCACCGGCTCGGCGGGCGCGTGCACGATCTCCGACACCGCGTCGGGCACGGTGCTCTCGGGCAGTCCGTTCGCGGCGATCCAGCTCGCGACGCCCGGCGCACCGTGGGCGATCGTCACGACGTCGGGCATCGTCGATCCGACCACGAACGCGATCCTCGCGCCGGCGACGCGCACGTGGACGTACGCGGTCGTCGCCGATCTCGACGGCGACGGGCTCGACGACATCATCGTCGCCGACAGCGGCACCGACATCGAAGTGCTGTATCAGCGCACGTCGACGACATCGGCGCCCGAGCTGCTCGACGTCGCGATTCCGACGATCGATCCGGTGCAATATCTGGCGACCGGCGACTTCGACGGCGACGGCAACGGCGATGTCGCGTTCGGCACGATCGACGCGACGGTCACCGGCGGACCCGCCGATCTGCAGATCGCGTGGGGCGGCGGCGGCTTCGTCGTCACCGATGTCGGCAACATCGTCGAGCCACACGACCTCGTCGCGACGAACCTCGTCGATGTCTCGCTGCCTCCCGGCTACGACCAGTTCGACGATCTGATCGTCGCGAAGGGCGGCGACACCGGCGATCCGGCGCTGCTGGTCGCCGAATACGGCTCGAGCGATCGCGATCTGACGGCGCCGTTCGTGTTCACGTCGCGGTTCGGCGCCGCGTCGAACACGCAGCCGATCCGCGCGACCGGCACGACGGCGCAGATCGGCGGCTTCGGCGCGAGCAACGGCCCCGGCGCGTACGCGATCTTCGGCACGACGAACAGCGCGGTGCCGAATAACTTCACGGCGGTCGCGTTGACCGAGACCAGCTTCGGCGACTTCACGGCGTCGGCCGACGAGCCGTTCTCGTCGTGTCAGCCGGCGACCACGATGGGCTCCGACATCGACGTGCCGTTCTGCATCTCGAGCGCGCGCATCGCACGCTGGGCCCAGCCGTCCGCGCCCGACACCGTGCTTGCGATGCGCAGCGACGCCGACGGCGGCGCGCAGACCGAGTGCATGGCGTATGCGACCGCCGCGAGCTTGGCACCGACGACGATCGGCTGCGGCGAGCTCGCGACCGTCGCGCCCGACGATCCGAACGCCGCCGAAGAGCTCGCGAGCCTCGTCGCGATCGCGAACGCACGCATCTTCGTCGGCGCCGCCGCCACGCGGCTGTTCCTCTCCAAGCAGCCGACCGATGCCGAAACTGCGGTCGCGTGGAAGCTGACCGCGAGCGCGACCGGCGCGCCGCAGCTATCGAATCCGATCGACTTCAACAGCGAGCTGACGCCGCTCGTCGCGGCGCAGACGACCGGCGCGACGGCGCATTGCATGGACGCGGTCGGCGTCGAGCTCGGCACGCGCGAGGTCGGCGGCACGACGTACGGCAGCGGCGTCGACGAGCTCGTGCTCGCGTGCGTCGTCGGCGTGGTCGGCACGAAAGCGGGCAACGACGGCGCGCCGACGACGCAGCTGTGGGCGCGCTACGAAAATCCAGAGCCGACGCAGCCGCCGAGCTACGCGTTGCTCGTCGATCTCGGCACCGACGAGGTGATTCACTTGCGCGACGGCGACGTCAACGGCGACGGCCTGACCGACGTGATCTACACGCTCGGCACCGCCGGCGCCGGCAAGGTCGAGGTCCACACGTTCTTGCAATGCGACACGCACCAGACCGGCTGCATGGGAGGCTCGTGATGCGCGCGCTCGTCATCGTCGCGTTGCTGGCATCGCTTGCACACGCCGATCGCGCGAAGTCGGAGGCGTACTTTGCCGCCGGCGCCGCCGCGTACAAGCAACAGAGCTTCGCCGCCGCCGCCGAGCAGTTCGAGCTCGCCTATAAAGAGCTGGCGCTGCCGGAGATCGCGTTCTCGGCGGCGCAGGCGTATCGCCGCCAATACTTCGTCGATCCGAAGCCGGAGTACGTCAAGCGCGCGGTCGAGCTGTACCGGCTCTATCTCGATCAGGTGAAGTCGGGCGGCCGCGTCGGCGATGCCTCGGACGGCGTCGCCGAGATGCAGCGCGAGCTCGATCGGCTGACCGCGAGCGGCGCGCGTATCGTGGAGCTCGGCGAGGTCAAGCGCGACCGGACGCGGCTCGCGGTCAGCGTCGAAGCGCCCGGCGCGAAAGCGACGCTCGACGGCAAGCCGATCGAATTGTTCGCGCCGATCGAGTGCGCCGTCGGGCCGCACGTCGTCGAAGTGACCGCCGACGGCTTCGCGAGCGCGAAGCTGACGCGCAAGGTCGTCGAGGGCGCGACCGAGCTCGTCGACGTCACGCTCGAGCCGCTGCCCGCCAAGCTCGCGGTCACGACCGAAGCCGGCGCGGCGATCGCGATCGACGGTCACACGCTCGGCGTCGCGCCGCTCGAGACGCAAGCCGTGGCCGCCGGGCCGCACGCCGTCGCGATCACGCGGCGCGGTCGCGTTCCGGTCGAGCGCTCGATCACGCTCGCGCGCGGCGGCTCGCAG
>DASXEF010000953.1:0-5046 GCA_036490255.1 Kofleriaceae bacterium | reverse complement strand
CGCGTGCTCGCGATCGCCGGCTACGTCGCCGGCTGCTCGTTCTCGCCGCACGAGGCGGGCGACGGCGGCATCGGCACCGGCTCCGACTCGGGCGTGCCGCTCGACGCGTGTCGATCGATCACCGATCAGTTCGACACGTGCATGTTCGGCAGCGGCGCCGATCTCACGATCGACGACAACGATACGTACGACACCGATACCGGCATGCTCGTGCTCGGCACCGGCGTGGTGATCAAGCTCGCCGATCAGCGCGTCTCGACGCCGGCCGGCATGATCGATCTGATCGCGGCGCACGACTTCCAAGTCGCCGACACCAAGTCACTGACGGTTTCGGGAACGCTCGCGCTCGCGATCTTCGCGACCGGCACGATCGATGTCGCCGGCATGCTCGATGTCGCCGCAGATGGTTCTGCGGCAGGCCCCGGCGCGCGCGCGTCGTGCGATCAGGGCCCGACGATCGGCGGCAGCGCGTCGAGCGGCGCCGGTGGTGGTGGCGGCGGTGCGTTCGCCGGCGCAGGCGGCAACGGCGGCGCCGGCAAGAGCGGCGCGACTCCGCCGGGCGGCGGCGGCGCCGTGTTGCCACTACCGAACGGTTTGCTCGGCGGCTGTGCGGGCGCGCAAGGTGGCACCGGCGGCGAGAGCGGCGGGCTCGGCGCCGGCGGTGGCGGCGCGATCTTGCTCGCGTCGGCGACCTCGATCGCGATCGAAGTTCGCGGTGGCGTCGACGCCGGCGGTGGCGGCGGCGATCCGGGCCACGATCAACAAGCCGGCGGCGGCGGTGGTGGCGCCGGCGGCTTCATCTTGTTACAGGCGCCGACGATCACGAACCACGGATTTCTCACCGCGAACGGCGGCGGCGGTGGCGAAGGCGCGAACAGCAACACGCCGGGCAGCGCCGGCGAGAACGCGCACACGACCGCGATGGCCGCGATGGGCGGCAAAGGCACCAACAACGGCGGCAACGGCGGCGATGGCGGTACGGCGATGTCGAGTGCGACCGACGGCTCGGGCACGAGCGATGGCGGCGGTGGCGGTGGTGGCGGCGTGGGTTACATCGCGGTGCAGGGCATGCTGACGACCGACGGTCTGATCACGCCGTTCGTCACGCAGTGGCCCTGACATAGACATGGCACGATGCCGTATGCGCGCCGTTCGCGTTCACGAGCTCACCGGTCCTGCTGCACTTCGCGTCGATGATGTCGCCGCGCCCGAGGCGCGTGCCGGCCAAGTCTTGATCGACGTCCGCGCGGCGGGCGTGAACTTTCCCGACGTGCTGATGACGTACGGCAAGTATCAGTTCAAGCCGGCGACGCCGTTCTCGCCCGGCGGCGAGGCCGCCGGCGTGGTCACCGCGGTCGGCGCCGGTGTCACCGCGATCAAAGTCGGCGATCGCGTCGCGACGACGCTGCTCTACGGCGCGTTCGCCGAGCAAGTCGTCGCGCCCGAGATGGCCGTCATCAAGCTGCCCGACGCGGTCGA
Organism: Kofleriaceae bacterium; assembly: GCA_036490255.1. Lineage (GTDB taxonomy): Bacteria > Myxococcota_A > Polyangia > Haliangiales > Haliangiaceae > JABFXX01. The sequence continues at coordinate 3,567 of DASXEF010000953.1, read as the reverse complement.
TTTCACCGCCGGTGCGGCGACGCTGCTCACGTACGCGACGACGTATCACGCGCTCGTCGATCGCGCGGCGTTGCGCAAGGGCGAGACGCTGCTCGTGCTCGGCGCGGCCGGCGGCGTCGGCATCGCCGCCGTCGAGCTCGGCGCGTTACTCGGTGCGCGTGTGATCGCCGCGGCATCGTCGGAAGCGAAGCTCGCGTTCTGCCGCGAGCACGGCGCGAGCGAGACCGTCGACTACTCGACGGGGGACCTCAAAGAGAAGGTCAAAGCGATCGCGAAAGACGGCGTCGACGTCATCTACGATCCGGTCGGCGGTGCGCTCGCCGAGCCCGCGCTGCGCAACATGGCGTGGCAGGGCCGCTATCTCGTGGTCGGCTTCGCCGCCGGTGACATTCCGAAGATCCCGCTCAACCTCGTGCTGCTCAAGGGCTGCTCGATCGTCGGCGTGTTCTGGGGCTCGTTCGCGATGCGCGAGCCCGTCGCGAATCGCGCGCACTGCGAGCAGGTGTTCCGCTGGGTCGCCGAAGGCAAGCTGCGGCCCGCGATCGACGCCGTGTTGCCGTTCGAGCAGGCCGGCGAAGCGCTCGCACGGATCGAGCGCCGCGACGTGAAGGGGAAGTTGGTGCTCAAACCGGGGACGTAGTCCATTAGCGCAACTTCGATCGCGCAACTCCGCGATGTTGTTCAGTGCGCGAGGGACGTACTAAAGCGAGCGATCGCAGCGTGCGCGAGCGACGGTCGCGCGAGTCGAGGTGCTCGTGCACGACAAACCCGCGCGACGATCTTCGCTCGCTTTAGTGCGTCCCTCGCGGCCGAATGATTTCGCAGATCTCGAGCGCGCAAGTTGCGTTACTGGACTACGTCCCCGTTGCGCGCAGCGTGCGCGAGAGATTCGCGAGCGACGGTGGCGTGCGAGTCGAGGTGCTCGCGCACGACAAACGCGCGCGACGATCTTCGCTCGCTTTAGTGCGTCCCTCGCGGCCGAATAATTTCGCAGATCTCGAGCGCGCAAGTTGCGTTACTGGACTACGTCCCCGTTACTTCACGCCGCACGCTTGGCGGCCGCCTTCGTAGCCCTTCTCGAAGCTCGCCTTGCGTTGCGCCGACGTGCCGTGCGTGAACGTCTCGGGGCGCACGTAACCTTGCTCTTTGCGTTGCAGCGTGTCGTCGCCGATCTGCGACGCCGCGTTGAGCGCTTGATCGATGTCGCCGCGCTCGAGGATGCCGCGGCGATCGGCGTCTTTGGCCCACGCGCCGGCGAGACAATCGGCTTGCAGCTCGATCGCGACGGAGCCGGTGCTGCCGAGGATGCCTTCGAGCCGCTGGACGTGGTGACCGAGCTCGTGCGCGATCACGTACGCCTGCGCGAACTGGCCGGGCGCACCGAGCTGACGCGACAGCTCGTCGAAGAACGACAGATCCAAGTAGACCTTCTGATCGCCCTGGCAATAGAACGGGCCGACCGCCGTCGACGCCGCGCCGCAGGCCGAGCGAATCGCGCGGCGGAACAGCACGAGGTGCGCGTCGCGATAGTTCGGGATCTGCTGGCTCCACGATTTCTGCACGTCGTCGAACACGAAGCCGACGAAGTGCACGAGCTCGTCTTCTTGCGGCGAGCTCTGCACCGAGCCGCTCGGTCCGTGAGACGACACCGGCGAGTGGCTCACGATGTTCGTGCACTGACCGCCGAGCGCGACGGCACCCGCGATCACGACGCCGACGAGCACGCCTTTCCAGCCGAAGATCGATAGTGCGCGAATTAACAAAAACAGGCCGCCGCCACCGCCGCCGAAGCCACCGCCGCCGAGGTCGACACCGGCGCCGTTTTCGGAGCGGCGATCTTCGATCTCGGAAGACGAGTAGTTGCGGTCCCAACGCATCGCGACACGAACCTAGCACGCGATGTGCGCGGCTGTGCGTTCCGTAGAAAACGTGCCTCCGTCGACGTTCGGCCGCAAACTGGTAGGTGATGCGGTTGCGAGTGCTGTCGATGCTCGCAGTGACGAGCTGCGGCTCGTCGGCGAAAGTCACGCCTTCAGCGAGCACGTCGCAGGCGAGCTCGCAGGAGCTCGTGCCGACGCTCGCGAGCGACGGCCAGTGCCTGAAAGTCAGCGTGTTCGAGAACGGCGTCGAGCACGGTGCGATCTGTGCGAGCGATGCGCGTGCACGCGGGCTCGCGCTCGTCGACCTCACCGATGGCTGGACGCCCGCGCTGTTCGCGCCGACCGCCGACGGTCAGGTACCGAGCTTTCACGATCGCTATCTCGCGCTCGCGAACGAGCGCGACGATGCGGGCCGGCCGATCGAAGGTGAAGACGCGCTCGACGAGCTCTATGGCGTCGTGCCCGCGCTCGCGATCGTGCGTACGCGGCTCGCCGACGACGCGCGCCACGCGTGTCACGCGGCGATCGATCCGAAGCCGATCCTCGCGATCGATCGCACGTTGTCGCAGGACAACAAAGATGACGTCGCGCTCGCCGAAGCGTCGAGGGTATTTCTCGCCGCGGCGATCGAGAAAGAACGCGTGCGCCGCAAGCTCGACGACGCGAGCGCGCTCGCGACCGTGCCCGAGTGGAGCGAGCGTTACGCGCGGTGGCAGAAGTACGACGCGATGCACACCGGGCTCGTCGCCGCCGAGCAAGCGCTGCGCTGCGAAGGTTGGCTGATCGACAAGGACGTCGACGGCAGCTTCACGTGGCGCACCGGCAACGCGATCGAGCTGTTCCAGCGCCGCAACTTCTTGCTGCCGACCGAGCGGCTCGATCCCGAGACGCGCGAGGCGATGCAGATCGATAGCCGCGAGCTCGACTTCCGGCTCGCACTACGCGTGTTGCGCGAGCGCATCGTCGACGCGACCGGCTTGATCGAAGACGGCACCGCGCAAACCGGTCCGGCGCCGATTCTCGGGCGCATGCTCGATCCCGACGCGATGCGCGCGGCGCGCGGCGCGGTGAAAGCGCTCGACAACGGCGCGCCCGATCTGATCTCGCCGGCGACCGAAGCCGCGGCGAAGGCGCTCGGCTGGACGGGCCCCGCCGAGGTCCGCGCGTTTCTCGAGCATCATCCGCAAGGCGCGCGCGTCGCGATCGCGTTGCCGGCGCCGCCGCCGTGGCACGCCACGCACATGGAGCTGGCCGCCGAGATCGATCGCGGCGACGTGTTCTACGACGAGTCGCCGCCGCCGTTTCGTCGGATCGCGCCGCATCGCCCGACGCTGACGCTCTACGTGACGGATCGAGGCACCAAGCGTGCGCTCGTGCGCTGGCCGACGACGATCGGTGGCTGGGCCGATCAACGCATGGCCGACGGCAGCCTCGTGCAACGCTGGAAGGAATCCGAGGTCGGTCCGCGCGTGTGGCGCGATCTGTTCGCGGGCCCGACGTGGCTCGCGCCGAAGAGCACGCCGGATCGCGAGCTCGTGAAAAATCTGTGGAACGGCCACTGGGCGCTCAAGACCGAAGAGCTCGGGCCGGGACCGCACTCGGCGTACGGCATGATCCTGCTCGAGCACCTGCAGGCGATCAAATTGAAGGACGGTAGCGTGCGGCTCGACGACAACGGCATCGGCAC
>DASXEF010000931.1:0-3532 GCA_036490255.1 Kofleriaceae bacterium | reverse complement strand
CTGTTGCTCGACGCCAAGCTCAAGCTCAAATCGCTCGTGTTGCCGGGCTCGCTCGACCCGCAGTTGCGTGCGCGCGTCGTGCGTCGATACGCGAAGACGACGTTCCGCGATTAGCCCTGCGACGGGCTACTACGAGTAGCTGACGTCGCCGCCGCCACCACCGCCGCCGCCACCGCCGAGCGAGCTCGCCGCGCCGACGCCCGATGCGATCGACACCGACACGCTCGGGTGATGTTGCGGAGGCGGCGCGCTCTGGTAGCTGCTGCTCTGGCTGCCGCCGTAGCTGTAGCTGTACGCGCCCGAGCTGCCGGCGCTGCCGCCGGAGTCCGCCATCTGTGGTTGCTGCTGCTGCATCTGCGGCTGCGCCTGCTTGTGGCAGCCACCGATCACCTTTGCGAGCTTGGTCTTGCTGATGGAACGCATGCAGCGACCTACAGCACCGAACATGCCAGCGAGTCTGACGAGTAACGTCGACTAGTTACGCCAATTGATTTGTCTACTGCGGGCTGCGTTCGAACGTAGCCATCAGCTCGGGGTAGCCCGACTCGAACCAGCGCTCGAGCTCGCGCGCGCGCTGCATCGCGAACGGATGCGTGCGCGGGATCGTGAGCAGCAACTTGTACGCTTTGTCGAGTGTCGAGTGATCGACATCCTCGTAGTCGCGGACCTGGCGCAGAAACTCGTCGCGATCCATTTCGGCGGCGAGGCGCGTCGTCCCGCCGGCGAGCTTCATGAACGTGTCGCGACCGGGCTCGAGATCTTGCACGCACAACAGCGCCGCGCGATCGCACGTCAGCTCGGCGCAGCGATACCACTCGTACAGCGCGCCCGCGAGGCCCATGCCCAACCACGCGCCGATGCCGAGCGTCGCTTGACCGATCAGCTCGACCACCGCCGCGATGTTGCGCGCCATCGTGCCGTACAGCACGTGGCCGGCCTTGATGTGACCGACCTCGTGACCGATCACGAAGAACAGCTCTTCGTCCGTCATCAGGTCGATCAGGCCCGACGTCAGCGTGACGAACGGCTTGGTGTGGCCGTACGTCCACGCGTTCGGCACCGGATCCAGCGTGACGTACATCTCGGGCTCGGCGACATCGAGGATCTTGCAGGCCCAGGTCAACGATCGGTGCAACCGGCCGAACATCTTCGGAGTCACCCGCAAGTTCGACGCGACGTTCTCGACGTAATAGAGCCGCTCGAGCCCGAGCTCGAGGATCTTGGCCATCGCCTTGTCGAGCCCTGGGATCTTCTTGAGGGCGTCTGTCGCACGCGCATCCGAGGGATGGCGGAATCGCTCGACATCGAGGCCGGCGAGCGTGCGCAGCTTACGTTTTCTGGTCGCGTCGTCGGCCATGCGTGCAGAAGTTACACCTTGCCAGAGTCGTCCCGATCCGAAACACTTGGAACATGTATCGCGACACCGCGACGGCGCTCGACGAGCACGACCGGGCAGTCGGCGCGATCTTGATCGGCGAAGCGCTGGTCGAAAACTGCGAGCGCGCTGCGATCAAGGTCAAGCGGCCGCAGACGGCGAACGATCACGAACGGTGGCGAGCCGTGCACGAAGTGCACGACGCGTATCCGGAAGTGTGGCGCCACTTGGATCGCGCGCGGCGCGTGCTGGCCAAGCGCGGCGCGAACACGGTCGGCTACGACGAGCTGCGCCCACACGTCCAACGCGCGGCGACCGATGTCGAAGCGCAGAAGATCGACGACCTCGCACTCGACGATGCAAAGCGCGCGATCGCCGAGCTCAAGCTCGCGGTCCCCGGCGCCGATTGGGGCGCGATCGCGGAGCGCACCGATGGGCTCGTTCACGCGCCGCTGCGCCGCAAGAAAGATCGCGCGCGGCTCGCAGTGTTCGCCGTCGTCGCCGCGTTCGTGTTCGCGATGGTCGCGTGGGCGCTCGAGCTCGTGCCGCATCACAAGCCGACGCGCGTCGAGACGATGCGCCGCGAGCTGTCGAACGTCGTGCAGGCTCGCAAGGCGCGCATCGAGTTCTTGCAAGCCACGCTCGGCGATCGCTGCTTGACGCCGGTCGCGCGCGAGCTCGTGATGCAGCTCGCACAAGACGGCCGCACGCACGATGCACGCACGCTCGGCGAGGCGTATCTCGCGTCGTGCGGCGACGATCGCTCGATCGACAACTGGGCGCACGCCCCGACGCCCGGCCATTAGCGACGCACTCGACCATCCGCTGTGGACCGCGCTGACGACGGTCCATCGCGAGCTCGCACTGACCGCCGGTGGCGTCGCGCGCTATCCGGCCGACGTCGCGCCGTTTCTCGCAGGCGAGCGCGCTTCGAACGACGAGCTGGCTTCGCTCGTCGCACCCGGCGAGACCGTGTTCGTGATCGGCCCGACGCCGAAAGTTCCAGCCGTGTGGCAGCTCGAGTCGCTCGGCGAGATCGTGCAGATGGTGTTCGACGGGCCACTGCCCGACGCACGCGACGTCGAGATCGCGCAGCTCGACGATCGCGCGGCGGTGAACGAGCTCGCCGCGCTCGTGTATCCGCACTATTTTCGCGAGCGCACGACCGTGCTCGGCCGCTACTTCGGCGTGCGCGACGCCGGCCGGCTCGTCGCGATGATCGGCGAGCGCATGGCGATCCCGGGCGCGCGCGAGATCAGCGCCGTGTGCACGCACCCCGATGCGGTCGGTCGCGGCCTCGCGCGTGCGTTGCTCGCGCATCTCACCGCCGATCTCGTCGCGCGCGGCACGCAGCCGTTTCTCCACGTCAGCCCGACGAACGAGCGCGCGCGCCGGCTCTACGAGCAGAACGGCTATCACACGCGCCGCATGATCGCGTTTTCGTCGCTCAGGGCGCTACGACGCGCGACCACATCATCATGAGGTTGCGCACGACGGTGCCGTCGGGCGTCTCGGCGGCAGGCGGCACGTCGACGGTGATGCCGTCGGCTGCGAGCCGCGTGAACGGGTTCTGCGGGTCTTGCGTGACGATCGGCACCGACGTATCGGCCGGCCGGAAGCCGAACTCGAGTGCGCGTTGCTGCGCCGGCTTGCTGCGCAAGAACGCGACGAGCTGACGCGCGGCCGTTTGCTGCGCCGGCGTGACCCACGCGCCGGCCATCACCGCGATCGGATGGTCGCTCCAGATCGTCGTCGCCGGGTAGTAGACCTTGAGCTTGCCCCAGCGACCGGCGGCGTTCGCGAGCTCGCTGATCGCGAGCGACTCGTAGACGACCGCGATGTCGTACTTCGACGGCCCGAACCGAACCATGTCGGTCATGAACGTGCCGGTCGACGCCTCGAACTTCGTCACGCCTTTTTCGATGCCCTTGACGAAGTCCTGATACTTCGCGTCGAGCAAGTCTTCGACCGCGAGCTTCGGCTTGCCGAAGTACTCGAGCGACATCAAGTACAGCGCTTCGAGGCCGGAGTTCGACTTCGTCGGATCCGTGTGCCCGAGCTTGACGAAGCCCCACTTGCCGGGGCCGCCGATCGCCGGCCAGCCCAGCGGCGACGTCACCGCCTTGCTGATCGCCTTCCACGACACCGCGCCGTTGC
>DASXEF010000925.1:0-14235 GCA_036490255.1 Kofleriaceae bacterium | reverse complement strand
CGCGTGCTCGTCGCGATCGGCGACGTCACCGGCCACGGCGTCGCATCGGCGACGGTCACGGCTGCCGCCGCCGCCGCATGCGACGTCTGCGCGCGCCGTTTCGGTGCCGACCTCGAGCTCGGCGAGGTCGTGCGCGCGCTCGACGCCGCGGTCACGCGCGTCGGCGGCGGTCAGCTCGCGATGTCGTGCTTCGCCGCGATCCTCGACTCGACGGCAAAATCGATCAGCTACATCTCGTGCGGCCATCCGACGCCGTATCTCTGTCGCAGCTCGAGCCGCGGCCTCGAGCTCCACGCGCTCGTCGCGCGAGGCAATCCGCTCGGCAGCGGCGCCACCCAAACCGCGAAGCCACAACAGCGCGCGCTCGAAGCCGGCGATCTCGTGGTCTGGTATACCGACGGTGTGATCGAGGCGCAGGACCCGCGCGGCGAGCCATTCGGCGACCGCCGCATGCAGCGTTTGCTCCGCAAGCTCGACCCGGCGCTCGATGCCAAGGCGATCCACGAGCTCGTCCACGCGAGCATCGCGGCGCATCACGCGGGCCGTGCGCGCAACGACGACGAGACGCTGGTCGTCGCACGAGTGAGGTCGTCGTCGTGAAGCTGCGCGTGCTCAGCTACAACATTCACAAGTGCATCGGCGGCGTCGATCGCCGCTACGATCCGCAGCGCGTCGCCGACGTGATCAACCATCAGCACGCCGACGTGTTGCTGCTGCAAGAGGTCGATCACGACGTGCCGCGCTCGAACCGCGATCGCCAGGTCGACGTGCTCGGCGAGCTTGTCGGCATGCGCTATCGCTCGTGGTTCCCGAACGTCGACGTGCGCGGCGGCGGCTGCTACGGCAACGCGATCCTGAGCCGGTATCCGATCGTCGAGACCAGCAACATCGACCTGTCGATCCGCTTCAAGAAGAAGCGCAGCGTGCTGCACGGCGTGGTCCGCGTGCGCCAGGACGAGATCGATCGCACGGTGCACGTCTACAACATGCACCTCGGGCTCGCGCGGTTCGAACGCAGGCTCCAGCTGCGGCGGTTCCTCGACTCGCATCCATTCCAGACGCTCCATCACGAGACGCCGGTCGTCGTCGGCGGCGATCTCAACGACGTCTACGGTGGGCTCGGCGAGCTGCTCAGGCCCGCCGGATTTCGCGGCGTCGAGCGACGGCCGCTGACGTTTCCCGCGTGGGGCCCGGTGCGCGCGCTCGACGCGATCTTCGTGCGCGGCCGACTCGATTTCATCAAGCTCGCGCGCTGCGAGAGCGATCTCGCGCGGCGCGCCAGCGATCACCGCCCGCTGATCGCCGACGTGCGCCTGCACCCGACTCAGTGATCAGCTGACGAGCAGCGCGTCGCGCAATGCGAACGGATGGCACGTCACCATCGCGTCGCCGCCGACGTCGAGCACGAGCTGGAGCTCGCGCGCGCGCAACTCGGCGAGTAGCTCGTGCTTGAGCTCCGAAGCGGAGACGTGCACGACGATGGCGTCGGGCCACTCGTCGGCGAACGCGAGCGCGCTCTGCTCCGAGCACCACAGCGGCGCGGCGTGATCGCCGGCGACATCGGCGATCGCCTGCGGCCGCGTCCATGCGCCGTTCGTCGCGATCGAGCGAAACGCGCGATCGAGCAGCTCGGCCGCGTGCTCGCTCGGGCCTTCGTGTCCCGCGAGCCAGCGCGTCTCGACGCGGCCGACGTGACACACGAACCCGTCGACGATCGCCTGGCGATAGTGCTCGTGCTCGACGTCCGCCGGCTCGGTGACCGAAAATACCTCGGCGATCGACCAATCGATCGCTGCGATCTTCTCGCGCGCGTACGCGACCGCCGCGGCGTCGTCGGTCGCGAACCGCTCGGTGATCCAGCACGCGGCATAGGCCGTCGTGAACTTGCCGAACGCTGCGCCGCGTTTCGCCGGGTAGCACTCGAGCACGACGTAGCGCACTAGCGTGCGATCGGCTTGTACTTGATCCGATGCGGCTGGTCGGCGTCGGAGCCGAACCGGCGGTGCCGATCGGCTTCGTAGTCGGCGAAGTTGCCCTCGAACCACTCGACGTGGCTGTCGCCTTCGAACGCGAGGATGTGCGTCGCGATGCGATCGAGGAACCAGCGATCGTGGCTGATCACGACGGCGCAGCCCGGGAACTGCAACAGGCCGTCTTCGAGCGCGCGCAGCGTGTCGACGTCGAGATCGTTCGACGGCTCGTCGAGCAGCAGCAGATTGCCGCCGCGCCGGATCATCTTCGCGAGGTGCACGCGGTTGCGCTCGCCACCCGACAGGATGCCGACGCGCTTCTGTTGATCTTGGCCCTTGAAGTTGAAGCTCGACACGTACGACCGCGCGTTGATCGAGCGCTCGCCCATCGTCAAGAAGTCGACGCCTTCGCTGATCTCGTCGTAGATCGTCTTGTTGTCATCGAGCGCGTCGCGCGACTGATCGACGTAGCCGAGCTTGACGGTCTCGCCGACCTTGACCGTGCCTTTGTCGGGCTTCTCGAGGCCCATGATCATGCGGAACAGCGTGGTCTTGCCGGCGCCGTTCGGGCCGATCACGCCGACGATGCCGCCGCGCGGCAGCTTGAAGCTGAAGTTCTCGATCAACGTGCGATCGCCGAAGCCCTTCGTCACGTTGTCGAACATCACGACCTCGCCGCCGAGGCGCGGTCCCGGCGGAATCACGATCTCGAGCGAAGGATCGCGCTGCGCCTTTTGCTCCTCGGCGATCATCTCGTCGTAGCGGTTGAGCCGCGCCTTGTTCTTGGCCTGGCGCGCTTTCGGCGACAGCCGCACCCACTCGAGCTCGCGCGCGAGCATCTTGCCGCGCGCGTCCTGCTGGCGCTCTTCGTCCTTCATCCGCTTGGCCTTGAGCTCGAGCCAGCCGCTGTAGTTGCCCTCGAACGGGTGACCCTCGCCGCGATCGAGCTCGAGGATCCACTTCGCGACGTTGTCGAGGAAGTAGCGATCGTGCGTGATCGCGACGACCGTGCCCTTGAAATCCTCGAGCGTCTTCTCGAGCCACGCGACGCTCTCGGCATCGAGGTGGTTCGTCGGCTCGTCGAGCAGCAGCATGTCGGGCTTCGACAGCAGCAGGCGGCACAGCGCGACGCGGCGCTTCTCGCCGCCCGAGATCACGTTGACGTCGGAATCGCCCGGCGGGCAGCGCAGCGCGTCCATCGCCATCTCGACCATGTGATCGAGCTCCCACGCGTTCGCGGCTTCGATCTGATCTTGCAGCCGCGACTGCTCCTCGAGCAGCTTGTCCATCTTGTCGGCGGGCAGGTCCTCGCCGAGCTTCATCGAGACGTCTTCGAAGCGCTGGAGCAGCGCCTTGGTCTCGGCGACGCCTTCGTCGACGTTCTCTTTCACCGTCTTGTTCGGATCGAGCTGCGGCTCCTGCGGCAGGTAGCCGATCTTGAGCCCCGGCGCCGGCCATGCCTCGCCGAGAAAGTCCTTGTCGACGCCGGCCATGATCCGCAGCAACGTGCTCTTGCCCGCGCCGTTGTTACCGAGGACGCCGATCTTCGCGCCGGGATAAAACGAGAGGTGGATGCCCTTCAAGATCTCGCGCTTCGGCGGCACGAGCTTGCGCAGATCTTTCATCACGAACGTGTACTGGGCGGTCATGGCGCCGGCGGTTATACCCTAGCCACCGTCCATGGCCTATCGCGACGACGCCACCGGCGCGCTGACGGCTCGAGCCGCCGAGGGCGAGCTGCGCGCCGAGCTGGGGCCGACCGTCACCGTCGCGCTCGGCGACCGCCGGCTGCTCGTCACCGATCGGTTCGCGAGCCTCATCGAGCGCGACAAACAGCTCGAATCGTTCGAGCTCGCGACGCCGCTCGTCGTCGCCCGCGATCCGGTCTACGACGACCTCGGCGTGTGGACGATCGACGCGCAAGGCGCTCGCCGCGTGTTCGGCGCGCGCCCGCGCTCGACGCTCGAGCCGGGCGGGCTCGACGACCTCCGCCGATTCGAAGACGTCGCGCGCCAGATCCGCAGCGGGCTCGCACCGCACGCGGGCGATGTCGTGCGCGCCAGCGAGCACGGCCGCGTCGCGCTCGACAAGGTGCTGATGATCGAGCGAGGCGAGCGCATCGAGCTGTTCGCGCGCAAGCTGTTCAAAGATCGGGCGCGGCTCGTCGTCGCGCTGCATCCCGATCGCCGCGTCGTCGTCGACGGCATCGAGGTCACGCTCGGCTCGCCGTATTCGATCACCGTGCGTGGCGATCTGTTGCGCTTCGCCGACGAGACCGGCACCGATCGCGCGCAGGTCGCGCTGCCGTGGCTCGCCGCCGAAGAGCGCCAAGAGGTCGCGCGCCGGTTGGCCGCGGCGGTGCGTGCTAGTGTTCCGGCGTGACGCGACTGGCGTTCGTTCTCGTCCTCGCCGCATGCGGTGAAGACCACGTCAACGGCGAGAAGCTCGCCGACAAGATCAAGACCGCGCTCGCATCGCACGACCTCGTCGTCGAGTCGCTGAGCTGCCCGCCGCGCGTCGTCAAGCTCGGCGACGCGTTCACGTGCACCGGCACGACGAGCGAGAAGCAGGCGATCACGATCGACGTGACCCAGCAGGGCTCGGGCAACATCGAATGGGCGCTCCACGGCATGGAGCTGCACGCGTCGAAGATCCGGTCCGAAATCGTGCCGAAAGTGGGCGCCGGCTTCGAGCTCAAGTGCCCGCACGAGGTCGCCGTCGTCGCGATCGGCGAGTGGACGCAATGCGCGCTGATCAAAGACGGCCAGACCTCGCACTTGAACGTGAAAATCGACGACGCGTCGGGCAACGAGAGCTACAAGGTCGAGCCCTGACCGAACGGCTAGCGCTGATCTGCGAGATTTGACACGGGCGTATGCGTGCTCACATTGACCGCATGTTCAAGACGTGGCGACTGGGAACGCTCCTGGGGTTCCCCGTCGAGATCAACTTCAGTTTCTTGCTGCTGCTCGGGTTCGTGTTCGTCGCGCTCGGCGGCTTGCCAGGCGTCGCGATCGTCTGCCTGGTGTTCGCGAGCGTGCTCGTGCACGAGCTCGGTCACGCGCTCGTCGCGCGCCGGCTCGGCGTGCACACGACCGGCATCGAGCTCGGCTTCTTCGGCGGCGCCGCCAAGATGGTCGACATCCCGCGCAACGCGCGCGACGAGATTTCGATCGCGGCGGCAGGTCCGATCGTCTCGCTGGCGCTCGCCGGCCTCGGCCTCGGGCTCGGCTCGGCGACGCACCTGACGCTGATCTCGTGGATCGGCTGGACGAACCTCGTGCTCGCGCTGTTCAACCTGATCCCGGCGCTGCCGATGGACGGCGGCCGGATCTTGCGCGCCGCGCTCACCACGCGGATGAGCTTCGTCCGTGCGACCGACGTTTCGGTCACGGTGTCGCGCGTCGCGGCCGTCGCGTTCGCGATCGGCGGGCTCGTGATCGGCGCGTATCAGCTCGTGTTTCTCGCGCCGTTCTTGTGGGTGCTCGGCAATCGCGAAAAGCTGATGGCGCGGATGGCCGCGCGTACGCCGCGCGGCTTCGCGATGCGCCAGACCGCCGACGGTCGCTTCGTGATCGAGGACCGCTACTGAGCCGAACGAAACGCTTCGAGATCGATCGAATAGCGCCGCAGCAAGCGGTGCACTTGTGCGCGCGACGTGCTGAGCGCGCGCGCGACCGCCGCGAGGTTGCCGCGATGATCGCGCAACAGGCCGAGTAGCTCCTCGCGCCGCGCGGCCTCGACGGCGGCAGCCGGCGCACGCCCGGCGACTTGCTCGGGCAGCTGCTGCAGATCGACGCGATCGGTCTGCGCGACGGCGACGGCCGCGGCGATCGCCTGATCGAGCTCGCGAATATTCAGCGGCCAGCGATACCGGCACAGCGCCCACGCCGCCGCCGACGACAGCCCGAGGCTCGGCCGGCCGTGACGCGCCAACGACGCGGCGACGAGCCCGCCGAGATCTTCGAGCCGGTCGCGCAGCGGCGGCAACGTCACGCGTAGTCCGGCGAGCCGCGCGTAGAGATCGACGCGAAACCGGCCCGCTTCGACCTCGCGCTCGAGATCGCGCAGCGTCGCCGCGACGAAGCGCACGTCGATCGCAACCGGCCGCGTCTCGCCGACCGGCACGACCTCGCGCTCTTGCAGCACGCGCAGCAGCGTGCCCTGCGTCGCGAGCGGCAGATCGCCGACTTCGTCGAGCAGCAGCGTGCCGCGATCGCTCGCGCGAATCGCGCCCGGCCGATCGTCGATCGCGCCGGTGTACGCGCCGCGGCTGTGACCGAACAACGTCGCCGCCGCGAGTGACTCGACCAAGCCGGCGCAGTTGACGGCGACGAAGCCGCCCGGTCGCGCCGAATTCGAGTGCACCATGCGCGCCGCGACCTCTTTGCCGACGCCGCTCTCGCCGAGCAGCAACACCGGCACCATGCTCTGCGCGACGTCTCCGAGCCGCCGCAGCGCCTGCTCGACGCCCGGCACCAGCGACGGCACCTCGCTCGCGGTGACATCGTCGCGCGAGCTGCCCGAGATCCGCAGCGTGCGAAACCGCAAGAACGTCTCGCCGACCTCGATCCAATCGCCGTCGGCGAGCGCGCGCTGCGTCGTCCGCTCACCGTTGACGATGACGCCGTTCTTCGAGCCGAGATCGCGCAGCGTCCAGCCGCCGAGCGCTCGCTCGATGACGGCGTGCTCGACCGACAGATGCGGATCCGGCAAGTCGATGCGCAACGCGCTGCGGTCGCGCGTCGCGTGCGGCTTCGCGCCGCGACCGAGCACGGCGCGCTCGATGCCGCGCAACAGATGACGCGAGCCCGCGCGTGGTCGACCTGCGTCGAGCACGACGAACAGCGCGGCAAGAGAGACTTGAGCATCGCGCGCGCGTTCCGGTAGGAGCGTGAGCGTATCGACCACTGCAGGGCATCATGCAACGACGAGCTGTGCTCGCGTCAACGAAAGTGCTCGCTCCGATGTGCGACGGGTGCGACACGCGTGAGGCGTGAATGGTTCACTTGTAGCCGCGCGAAAGCAGCATCTTCGCACCTGCGGCAAACGCGTCGGGGCCTGGGATCTCGAACGCGAACGTATCGGCCAATCGGTTGATCACGTTGAACGCCCAGCACACGGCGAGCGCGTCGTCGATCTGTGCGCGCGTCACGCCGGCGGCCGCGAGCTGCCGTGCATCGTCGGCGATGACCTCCGAGCGCGTTACCTTTTGTAAGAACACGAGCACCGCGCGCAACGGCTCGCTGATCGGCGCGGCGTCGAGATCCGCCAGCGCCGCTTGCACCTTGTCATCTCCGAGCTCTGACGACGCGACCGCGCCGTGGGCTTTCGTTCAAAACTCGCAGTCGTTCGTTTTGGATACGATCGACGCCATCAGCTCGCGCTCGCCGATCGGCCACGGCGACGGTCCGCGCATCGCCTCTTGGAAGACTTCGTTGAGCTGCGCGCCGAGAAACTCGGGCCGATACATCAGCAGCCGCAGCACGTCCGGCGCGCGCCGGCGCGACACGACGCGGATGAGGCCGAGCAACAGCTTCGCGCGCAGGCGGTGACCGTGATCGAGCGCGTCGAGCCTCATTTGAGCCCCGCTTCGTCCAGCGCCGCGACTGCCGCGTCGAGCTGGCGAGTTGCTTCGCCGAGCGCGGCGCACACGACGAGCTCGAACACGCGATCGTCGCCGAGCGCGGCCGCGGCCTCGCGCACGTCGGCGTCGGTGATCGCGGTCGGCTTCGCGACGACGTTCGCGAGCAACGCGCGAGCCGGCTCGGCGAGCTCGGCCGTGCGATGCGCGAACGCGGCGCGGCGCTCGTCGGACGAGCTCGTGGCCGGGCCTTCGGTCGCGCGGCGGATCGTCGCTTCGCGAAATGCGCGCGTCTCGCTCATGGCAGCGCTTCCTTCTGCAGATCGAAGCCGTGACACGTCATCGCTTCGGGCTCGCCGAGCGGCATGCCGAGGACTTTGATGATCGCCTGCACGGCTTTGACGAGGTCGGGACTCGCCTGCATGTACGTCACGCCGCCGATCGTCGTCTGCCACGGGCCGCCGAGGCCGAGCAAGTTCGAGCCGTTCGTCACGAGGTCGAGCTTACTGCCATCGTCGAAATTCAGCGTGATCGTCCAGTCGGGATAGTTGTCGTAGCAATTGACCGCGTGGAGCGGCTTCGCGAGCGGCACGAAGCTCGCGAGCGAGTGGCCGAGCGCGGCGATGTCGGTCGCGATCTCGGTCGACCACGCCGGCAGCTTCACGCTGGCACCGGTCACGCGCATCGCCGGCTTCGTCGCGAGCGCGTCGACGGTCAGCGTCCACGCGACGCCCTTGCCGAGCCCGTCCCACTTGTAATCGAGCTTGACCGACGCGAGCGTGCGCGCGGCGATCGGCGGCGCTGCGACTTGCGCGACCTTGCCGAAGTAGCCGCCCATCAAGCTGCCGGCGTAGATGAACGCGGCGTTCGCCTTGATCGCCGCGCGATACGCGTCGAGGCACGCGGGCGGCGGCGCGGCATCGTCCTCGAGCCGACCCGCGCATGCCGCTGCGAGCACCGCGGCATCGCACGTCGACTTGCGCGAGAACCAGCCGGCGAGCGCATCGATCGCGACCGATTTCGGGTACCGCGACTCGGCGACCTTGTCGACGTCGCACGCCTTCACCTCGGCGACTTGCGCCGCGGTGAACGGCGCGACCGGCCACGCCAGCACGGCTTCACCGGCCGGCGGCGGCGCGGGCTCTGCCGTGATCGCCGCATCTGCGGCCGGCGCGTTCGCGACCGGCGGCGCTGCCGGTGGCGGCGTTGTCTGCGTCGGCGGTGCGCCGCACGCGCCCGCCATGATCACGAGTCCCCAGATCGCGCGCATCGTTCGATCGTAAGCGAGGTTTCCGGCGATGCAAACGCGATACAACGCGAACGTGGCGCTGACCATCTACCAATATCCGAACTGCTCGACGTGCAAGCAGGCACTGAAGTGGCTCGCAGCGAATCACATCGCAGCGACCTCGATCGACATCGTCAAATCGCCGCCGCCCGTGGCCGTGCTCCAACGCGCGCAGAAGCTCGCGAACGTGCCGGTCAAGAAGCTGTTCAACCTCGCAGGCGCGTCGTATCGCGACGGCGACTTCAAGACGAAGCTGCCGGCGATGACCGACGCGCAAGCGTTCGCCGCGCTCGCGAAAGACGGCAAGCTGATCAAACGGCCACTCGTCGTCGGCGAGGATCTGGCGCTCGTCGGGTTCGACGAAGCCGCGTGGCGAGCAGCGCTGGTCTAGCCAGTGGATGATCGACTTGCCGGCGGCCGCGACGAGCAATCGCGGGCATAGCTGGGATTTCGTCGACCGCGGGTTGCGCTCCAGTGCAGGCACTCGCCGTGCACTTCTCGCCTGCATGACCACGATCGATCTGGCTCTGCTCGACAAGGTGACCGGCGGCGACTTCGGATTTGGCTACAAGGCGGGCACCGCCGTGACCCAGGGCTTGCTCGACGTGGGCATGCCCGCCACGGCCTGCCATCAGACCGGCGCGCCGATCCTCGATTCGCTCGGCTTTCACGACACCGCGAACGGCGCGCGTCAGGCCGTGATCGACACGTGCGCGCGCGCCGGCGTGCCGGTGAAGTGACTAGCGAACGCTCGATGCGCGCGCGGTCTGCTCGTAGTTGAGCCTCGCCTGCGCGATCGCGTGCTCGATCATCTTGTCCTGCTGCGCGGCGTCTTTCCAACGCGCTTGGATCTCCGGCGCGAGCGTGTCGATCGGATCGTAGTACAGGAAGAAGCCGGGCTTGACCGACGGCGCGGCGAACACGCTGATGCCGGTGTCGCGATCGTAGTGCTCGAAGCTGTGCGCGACGCGCTTGCCGCCGCCGCCCGGTGCATCGACGACGAACGTCGGCGTGTGAAAGCCCGCGGTCACACCGCGCACGGCTTTCTCGAGATCGAGCGCGGTCTGCAGCGTCGTGCGCAGATCCTCGACGCCCTTCACGAGGTCGTGGACGTAGACGTAATACGGATGGACCTGGCAGTGGCCGAGCCGCTTGACCAGCAGCTGCATCGTGCCGACCGAGTCGTTGACGCCGCGCTGCAACACGGATTGGTTGCGCGTGATGATGCCGCGCTCGAACACGCCGTCGAGCGCGCGCTTCGTGATCGCGGTGATCTCGTTCGGGTGGTTGAAGTGCGTGTGGAGCACGACCTCTTTGTGCAGCTTGCGGCCGCGCTCGACGACGGCGGTCAGCGCATCGAGCCATTCGGTATCGGTGATGAGCTTCATCGGCATCACCGCCGGGCCCTTCGTCGCGAACCGAATGCGACGGATGTTGGGCATCTCGAGCAGCTTGTTGCCGATCAGCGTGATCTGGCGAGCCTTGAGCTGATAGCTGTCGCCGCCCGAGACGACGATGTCCTCGAGCTCGACGCGCTCGGAGATGTACTGGAACGCGGACGCCCAGCGATCTTCGGTCGCCTTGAGCGAAACTTTCTCGACCTCGTCGGTATCGACGCCGACCGCGTACGACCGCGTGCAAAACCGGCAGTACACCGGGCACGTATCGAGCGTCAGGAACAGCGCCTTGTCGGGATAGCGATGGGTCAGGCCCGGCACCGGCGCGTCGGCTTGCTCGTGCAGCGAGTCGAGCGTGAGCTTCGGATGATCGGGCAGGAGGCGCGACGCGACCGGCACGAACTGGCGGCGCAGCGGATCGTTGTACGGATCGGCCCAGTCGATCAGCGACAGCAAGTACGGCGACACGCGGATCGACATCGGCGCGCGCCGAAATCCTTCGATCACGTCGTCGTAGAACGCCTGTGGGACCAGATCCTGAACCGCCGCGAGCAGCTTCTGCGGGTTCGTGATCGAATTCTTCGCCTGCCACTGATGGTCGAGAAACGTCGCTTCATCGACCGCGCGATAGGCAGGGATTTTCTGCCAGAACGAGCCGTCGAGCAGGTTGCGGTGCGCCAGCGTCGACGCGTCGACGAGTGGCTTGATGTGTTTGATCGGCTGATCGCCGCTAGCAGCGCGGCCGATCGTCTTGAGTTGGTCCATGGGAAGTCTCCTCGGGCGAGTCGGTAAGTACGGGAAAAGCAGGTTTCCGCTTACGCGACGTCTGGCTGATGAGGGACCGAGCCCAGGTACCACATGATGACCGATGATTATCACGCTATCCTGAAGGATGCGACCGGGTAAGACGACCGGGACGGCGCCGACGCGGCAAGTCGTCGCCGCCGCCGTCGTGATGCTCGCGCTCGGCGGCCTCGGCGCGGTGAAAGCCGGGCTCGCCGGCGGCGAGTTCACGCTCGACCTCGAGCAAGCGCAGCCGCCGCTCGCCAAGGTCGCTCCGGTGATCCCCGATCCGCACACGCCGCGGCTCGCGCGCCGCGTGTTCGTCGTGATCGTCGACGGCTTGCGCTACGACAAGTCGTTCGAGCTGCCGTTCCTCGACGAGCTGCGCCGGCGTGGCGTCGATGCCGAGGCGACCTCGCACTATCCGACGTGGTCGCGGCCGAACTACGTGTCGATCCTCGCCGGCGTGCCGCCGCAGGCGAGCGGCGTGCGCACGAACCATCACGCGACGCCCGTCGAGCTCGACACGCTGATGGATCGCGCGAAGGCGGCCGGCATGCACGTCGCCTGCGCGACCGACTACGACGTGCTGCCGAAGCTGTTCTTGCGCAAACGCGTGCACGAAGACGTCACGCGCGATGACGACGACGACGACCTGTTCGACATCGACGCGGAAGCCGACGTGCGCGCGCCCGATGCGAACTTCGTATCGCCGTTCGACGACGCGCGCTACGCGCCGTGGCCCGGCGGCTTCTCGGAAGCCGGCGCCGCGGTCGCGCAAGGCGATGCCGAGCTCGTCGTGATGCTCGTCGGCGCGGTCGATGCCGCCGGGCACGCGCATGGTGGCGCGAGCGACGACTATCGCGTCGCCGCCGAGGTCTCCGACCACGCACTCGCGCGAGCGCTCGGCCACGTCGATCTGACGCAAGACGCGATCGTTGTCACCGCCGATCACGGCCACACTAACCGCGGCGGCCACGGTGGCCTCGAGCCCGAAGTGCTCGGCGTGCCGCTGATCATGGCCGGCGCGGGCGTCAAAGCCGGCGCCGATGTCGCCGACGCGCGGTTGATCGACATCGCGCCGACCGTCGCCGCGTTGCTCGGCATGCCGGCGCCCGGTCACGGCCTCGGCCGCACGCTCACCGAAACGCTGCAGCTCGACGCGAGCGCGGTCGCCGCGCGCAAAGCCGACGACGCCGTGCGCGTCGCCGCGAATCTCAGCACGCTCGCGCGCGCCCGTGCCGCCGCCGACGACGCCGTGCGCGCGCATCGCGAAGAGCGCGTCGGCGCGGTCGTGCTCGGTGCGTTGCTCGCGATCGCGTTCGCGTTCGTCGCGGTCAAGCGCCGCGTGATGCGGCTCGATTGGCGCGTGCTGCTCGTGTCGGTGCCGGCGTTCTTCGTCGTCTACTACGCGACGATCGGCGCGGTCGGCCAGCGGTTCTCGCCGTCACTCGTGCCCGCACAAGGCCACATCGCCGTCACGATGGCGCAGTACGGCATCGCCGCGATGATCGTGCAGCTCGCCGCGAGCTTGTGGGCGCTGCGCCATCAACGCACGTTCGGCGAACGACTCGCCGCGGCGAACGGCATCGCGTGGATGGGCCTGATGCTCGCGATGGTGCCGGCAGGCCTCGCGTGGGCGTTCTATCCGCCGCCGTACGACACCGTGCCAGGCCCGCACGTGCTCGTGCTGATCCCGGCGGTCGAGGTCGCGGTCGCGTGCGCCGCGGTCGACGTCGCGCTGACGCTCGTCGTCGAGGTCATCGTGTTCATGGCGCGCGCGTGGCAGCACGAATCGCCGTAATGCCGGCGCGGCTCGCGACCTCACCCGGTATGGCGATTTCACTCATCGAGTTCACGGCCGCGTGGTGCGGCCCATGCAAAGCGCTCGCGCCGACGCTGCAAGCCGTCGCGACCGAGTACAAGCTGCCCGTCACCGAGATCGACGTCGAGCGCGATCAGGTCGCGGCCGCGCGTTACGACGTGCGCGCGATGCCGACCGTCGTGATCTTGCGCGACGGTGCCGAGGTCGGCCGCATGGTCGGCGTGCGATCGCGGCAATATCTGTCGGGCATGCTCGATCGCGCGCTCGCCGGCGACGTCGCGATCGCCTGTCCTTGACGAACGCGCGAGCTCAACGCGCGGGCATGCACTGCACGACGCCAACGTCGTTCAGATAGCGGTCGAGGATGTCGGGGACGTTCATCGCGCGCAGGTCATTGGCGATCGCGATCGCGACCGAACAATCGCTGCGCTCGGCGGCGAGCACGCCGTCGTGGGCGAGCTCCTCGCCGCGTGCCGTACCGAGCGCCGTCGCGAACGGCGCGTCGGGATCGCGACCGCGCTCGCGAAGCTCACGCTTCGCGCTCTCGCATCGGACGTTGCGACTGAAGCCCACACCCGCCGACGTCAAAAAGGCGGCGGGCACGACGAGGACGCTCGCGAGAAACAGGCTGTCGTCGGGGTCTCTCGCGCGCTCGTCGATCTCGACCGCTGCGATCAAGGCTGCGAGCGACGCGACCGGGGCGAGCAACACATCGACGATCGGCGCGGCCGGTAGCTCGGTGCAGCCGATCCCGCCGCGAGCGGGCAGCGGATCGGGCGGCCCGATCGTGTACGCGAGCGAGCACGCGGAGCTGCACAGCGCTGTCATCACCGCGACACGCATGCGATCAGTCTAGACCGCGGCGCGTGCCGCTTCACGCGCTATTCACGCCCATACAATCGGCGAGTGCCCTGCGCGCGCGGTGCAACAGCACGGCGACGTGGCCCGGCGTCAGCCCGAGCGCCTGTGCGGCTTCGTCGCCGGAGAGCTCTTCGAGCACGCGCAGCGTCACGACGTTGCGATGCAACTCGGCGAGCCCGGCCATGCAGCCGGCGAGCTGCGCGTGGGTCTCGGCGGCTTCGAGCGCGGCGTCGGGCGGTGCGGCATCGCTCGCGAGCTCGACGTCGACGTGCGGCTTCGCGCGATGATGGCGGCGTCGCGCGTTGCGTGCGGCGTTCTTGACGATCGCGACGAGCACGCGCGCGGCGTCGTCGGGTTTGTCGCGAAGCTCGGCCGCATCGTCGCGCGCGATCAGCGTGTGCAACGCGTCTTGCACCGCATCGAGCGCGTCGGCCGGCGCCAGGCCTTCGCGGCGCGCGACCGCGGCCAGCCGCGCGGCGTGATCGCGGGCGAGCCCGGCGACCCAATCGGCACAACAGCAGGTCGGA
>DASXEF010000898.1:0-6772 GCA_036490255.1 Kofleriaceae bacterium | reverse complement strand
CGCGCACATTCGCTCGGCCGCGACGACGTCGCCGAGCTCGCCGCATTTCTCGAGCGCGCCGTGGCAACCCGCCGCGATCTCGGCCATCACGTCGGCGACCTCGCACGTGCCGCCGCGAGCCTCGACACCCCGCTGCTCGTCACGGTGATGGGCGAGTTCTCGAGCGGCAAGTCATCGTTCGTCAACGCGTTCATCGGCGCCGAGGTCGCGCCGACCGGCATCACGCCGACGACCGCGACGATCAATGTCGTGCGCTACGGCCGCGAGCGCGGCGGCCGCATCCTCGCCCACGACGGCACCGTGCTCGAGCTCGGCTGGGACGCGCTGATGCAGCACTTGCGCGCGCTCACGCCGGACGCCGCCCGCGCGATCGATCGCGTCGAGATCTTGGTGCCGCTGCCGCAGCTCGAAAAGATCAACATCGTCGACACGCCCGGGCTCAACTCGATCCAGCCCGAACACGAGGCGACCGCACGCGCGTTCATCGCGCGCGCCGACGCGATCGTCTGGGTGTTCACCGCCGGGCAAGGCGGCAAGGCGAGCGAGCGAGCCGCGCTGCAGTCGATCCGCGACGAGGGCAAGCGCGTGCTCGGCGTGCTCAACAAGGCCGACCAGCTCTCCGCCGACGAGCGCAACGAAGTCGTCGAGTTCATCGCCGGATCGCTCGGCGAGCTCGTCGAGGTCGTCGTGCCGGTCTCCGCGCGCGACGCGCTCGCCGGCAAGCCCGAAGGCAACTGGCAGGCGCTCGTCGCCGCGCTCGAAGCGCGGTTTTTCCAGCAGGCGCGCGCTCTCAAACGCGATGCATGCGCTCGCGTGATCGCCGCCGTGATCGCCGACGCGCAGGCGACGCTCGCCACCGTGCACGCGCGCGCGTCCGATGCGGCGACCAGTGCGCGCGCGAGCCGCGATCAGTTGCTCGCCTCGGCGCAGCAATACGTCGACGACGCCGTCACCGACGAGCGCAAGGCGCTCTCCGAGCAAACGACCGCGCTTTATCGCCTCGCCGCACGCGAAGTGCTCGACCTCGTGCGGCCTCGGCGCCTGCCGTTCTCGTCGCACACCGCGACCGCCGCCGATCGCGATTACTTGCTCGCGCTGCTGTCGTCGGGGTTCGAATCCGCGATCGAAACCGCTCGACGCCGTGTCGCGACCGATCTCGCCACGCGATCGCGCGCGGTCGATGCGACGGCTCGCGCGCTCGCGGCAGCAGCCAACGAAGATGTCGTCGGCGATCTCGAGCGCGTCGCCACCGATCGGATCGGCCTGGCGATGTCGCGCGTGTTCGATCGCGCGCGCGCGTATTTGCGCGGCTATCTCGAGGGTGGCTACGTCGAGGGCTTCTTTCGCAACGACGTGCCACGGCTCGAGCTCGCCGAGGACGCGATCTATCACGCGCTGTATCGCAGCGCTCCGGATCTCGATCGCGAGGTCGGCGAGCCACTCGGCCGCGCCGCCCACGACGCGCTCGCGGCGATCGCGCAGCGCCTCGAGCATTGGAGCGACGTCGTCGACGTCCAGGCATTCGACCTCGATGTCGGCATCGGCCGCGCGCTCGAGCTCGCCGCGGCGCGACTTCGCGGTTGACGATCGGATCCGCGCTCTTTAATGTCGGCAGCGATGGCACGTAAGGCGAGCGCGCTGGCCCGCGGCACGAACGTGTTCCCGAATCGGCTCACGCTCGGGATCGACGAAGCCGGTCGCGGTCCGTCGATCGGCCCGATGGTGATGGCCGCGGTCGCGATCGATTCGCGCACGGCGGCGCTGCTCACTCGCAAGGGCTTGCGCGACTCGAAGACGTATGGCGCCGGCGACGACGCACATGCGATCCGCAGCGAGCTCGCCGCCGAGATCCGCGTACGCGCGAAGTTCGTGCTCGCGATCGAAGTCGAGGTCGACGAGATCGATCGCCGGGTCATGCGCAACGAGCTCAACGTGCTCGAGCGCGAGATCGCGACGACGATGATCGAGCGCGCTCCGAGCTGCGACAAGATCATCGCCGACGGCAAGCGCATGTTCAGCGCGCTGTGCCTGCGCTACTCGCACTTCGTGTCATGCGATCACGCCGAAGACGCGCACGCGTCGGTCGCGGCGGCGTCGGTCGTTGCCAAGGCGCTCCGCGACGACCGCTTCAACCGCATTCGAGCGCGCTACGAGCCCGAGTTCGGACCGATCGCCGGTGGTGGCTACGGCAACGCGGCAACGCGCCGGTTCTTGCGCGCGTACGTCGAGCGCTATCGCCGGCTGCCCGACGAGACGCGCTTGTCGTGGCCGCATACGTACGTCCACGATCTGATCGGCGAGACGCGCCCCGCGGCGCCGCAGACCGAGCTAGTCGCTTAGACACTTCGCGAGCGCGGCATCGGGCGTGACCGACTGCGCGTAGTACTCGGGGTCGTCGGCTTGGATCCGCGCCGCGATCTTCTTCGCGGTCTCGCAATCACCGCGCCCAGCCGCCGAACGCGCCTGACCGAGCAGCTG
This sequence comes from Kofleriaceae bacterium, assembly GCA_036490255.1. Taxonomy (GTDB): domain Bacteria; phylum Myxococcota_A; class Polyangia; order Haliangiales; family Haliangiaceae; genus JABFXX01. Next base: position 4,294 of record DASXEF010000898.1, on the reverse strand, counting down.
ATCGTCGAGCTGGCGGCGCGTCGGCGTCGGTAGATCGGGCCGCGATGCCTTCAACACCGGCGCACGTGTCGACGGCGCCGGTGCATCGGCTTCGTCGTCGGCAGCGCTCGCCGCGCCACCGGCCGCTGCCGGCGGAGGTGGCGGCTCCGCGAGCGGTTGCGCGGGCACCGAGCGTGGCGCCGTGTGATGTGCGGGTGCCACCGTCCTGGGCTTCTCGAGCGCCGGCGGAGTTGCCGCGGCGGGCGACGGCGGCGGGTTTGCGACCGCGGCGGGCGACGGCGGCGGGTTTGCGACCTCGCCCGTGCTCGGCGCGACCGGCGCTTCGCGTTGCTGGGGCGCGGCCGCCGGAACCGTCGACTGATCCTCGACGCCGGCGGGCTCCGAGCTCACGCCTTTGTGCGTCGCGGTCACCGCGAACACGCCGCCGATCAGTACCAGCACGGTCGCGAGCGCGAGCACCGGTGGGCGCAGCAGCATCTTCCACCACGGCACACGCGCGTCGGCCATCACCGTCGCGTGTTGCCGCGCGGCCGCCATCAACTCGGCGAGCCCGCGCTCCGGCGGATCTTCATCGGGCAACGATCGCCACGCGGCTCGCATCGAGTGGAGCTGCGGATCGTCGTCGTCGTCAGCCATACGTCACGGCGCGGCCTTGGCGAGGTCCTTGTACTCGTCGAGCTCGAGCCGCAGCTTCTCGAGCGCGTAGCGCATCCGGCTCTTCACGGTGTTCTCCGGCACACCGACGACATCCGCGATCTGCTTGAACGGCAGGTCGAGGAACTCGCGCATGAGGAACACTTCGCGCTGATCGTCCGACAGCGCCGCGATGGCCTGTTGCATCTGCTCGTGCAGCTGTTTGTTGACGCTCTTGCGATCGCTGGCCATCTCGTTGCCGGGGATCACATCCAACAGCGTGCCGCTCTCTTCGTTGGAATGCGCGTCCATCGGAGCATCCAGCGACGCGTGCTTGCGGTGTTTGCGTCTCCTCGTCTGGTCAACGCACAAGTTCCTCGCGATGGTGTAAAGCCACGTCGTGAACTTGGCCTGGCGCTTGTAAGCCTCGGCGCCCTTGATGACGCGCATGAAGGCTTCTTGCAGCAGATCCTCGGCGGTCTCGCGATCACCGACGAAGCGCAAGATGAAGTTGAACACGGGCTTGCGGTGCCGCGACAACAACATCTCGAACGCGCGTACCTCGCCCTTCTGGTACGCGAGCATCAGATCTTCGTCGGCTTGCTCCGTCATGACGCGCGCGCGCTTTTGACACTAACACGAGGGAAACGCTCGATCCCGTAGACCGCTTACGGGGTCTGGCACGTTGGACAGTAGTAAGTCGCTCTCCCTTGGAGAACGGATCGCCGAATTTTCGTCTTACATCGCGGGCACGGTTCGCCGGCGCGGTCGTAAACCCATAGATAGTCCGCGTTCTGGCCCTCCGCCCCGTCGGCGGCGACAAAATCGCGCAAGCTCGTCCCGTGATTCTTCAGCGCTCGGTCGAACACCTCGTGGATCGCCGCGGCGAGCGTATTCGCGGCCACGGCGGTCAGCTTCTTCGCGCGGCGAGTCGGCCGGAGCTTCGCGCGCCACAACGCCTCCGACGCGTAGATGTTACCGACACCCGCGATGACACTCTGATCGAGCACGAACGCCTTGAGCGACGTCGAGCGCTTGCGCGATTGCGCGAACAAGTACGCGCCGTCGAAGCCGTCGACGAGTGGATCCGGTCCCAAGATCGCGAGGCCCTCGTGCTCGCGCTCGCGCTCGCGCTCGACGACGTCGATCTGGCCGAACCGCCGCGCATCGACGAACCGCAGCTCGCGATCGCCGAGATCGAGCACGACATGCGTGTGCTTCGCGCGTGGCGCCGACTTCGCGGTCACCAGCACGCGACCGGTCATGCCGAGATGCACGAGCAACGTGGCCGGTCCGTCGGTATCGAGCAGGAGATACTTGCCGTGGCGGCGCAGCTTCGTGATCGTGTGACCGACGAGCGCGTGCAATCGCTTGCGCGGCGGCTTGCGGCCCATGTGCAAGCCCTTGCCGCTGTCCCACGCGGCGCCGATGCGTGCACCCAACGCCGGCTTGAGCGTGCGGCGAACGGTCTCGACCTCGGGCAGCTCGGGCATGCCGGTGCTTAGCACGGGAATCCTCGAGCGTTCGGATCGGTAGTCATCGCGTGCGCCTGCTGATCTCGATCGTGCTCGCGGGCTGCGCCGCGGTTACGCCACCCGCGTTCGATGCCATCGGGGCGAGTCACGACGCCGTCGTCGTGTACGACCGCGCCGACGCCGCCCGCGCCGAAACCATCCTCGGCAGCGACTTCGTCGAGCTCGCTCGAGCGACACCACTCGATCGCGCGGGAGAGCTCGCACACCTTCGTGCACGCAACGGCCAACCTTCGATGGCGACGCGAACGTGGTCCGAAGAGCACACGCTGGTCGCGCCCGATCAAGTCGTGTTCGTCGGCCGCGCCGCTGAAGTCGCCGACGGCAAAGGTGCCACGTACGATGGCCGCTACACGCTCGTGTGGCGCTCCGAGCACGGCGCGTGGAAGCTGGCGTCGCTGCAGTGGTCGCGCGTCTCGCCCGAAGCCGAATCCTTCGACGACGTCTATCGCAGCGGCCACGGCTTCGAGCAAGCACCGAACAAGTTGCTGGTCGCGACGCTCGACAAGCTGCAGCCTGGCGCCGCGCTCGATCTGATGTGCGGGCAAGGTCGCAACGTGCTCTACGAAGCGAGCCGCGGTTGGCGCGCGACCGGCATCGATTACTCGGCGGTCGGCATCGATCAAGCGCGCAGATCGGCGAGCGACCGCAAGCTCGACGTCGAGCTTGTCGATGCCGACCTGGACAAGATCGATCTCGGCGTCGCGAAGTACGACCTCGTGTCGATGCTCTACGCCGGTGCCGATCCGAAGCTCGTCGCAAAGGCGGAGACCGCGCTGAAACCGGGCGGCACGTTCGTCTTCGAGTACTTCGCCGCAGGCGTCGGCGCGATGGATGGTCCGAAACCGGGCGAGCTCGCGCGGTCGTTCGCGGGTTACGACATCGCGCTCGACGAACAGGTCGACGGCGTCCCCGATTGGGCGCTCGCCCACGCCAAGCTGCAGCGGTTCGTCGCTCGTAAACCCGGAGCGGCGAAGTGATAGCCCGCGACGACGGCCGATCGGGGCGCCACCTGCGCTGATTCGCTTCCGTGCGCGGCACTCGCGTTGCAATCACGAGGTTCGTGCGGTTGTCCGCGGAGCAGCTCGCGAGCGTCATCGGCGGCGGCAACCTGCCCGCATCGGTGATCGACCCGAAATCGTGCACGCCGTCGAATCCGAGCGGCGCACGGATCTACACGCAATCGATCGGGCCCGATCATTCGGGTCCCAGCATCGAGCAGAAGGTCAACGACGCGTACGACAAGGCGATGGCGCCTTGGCAAGCGCTCAACTCTCTCGCCGGTCCGTGGGCGTCGTTGGCGGGAGCTCAGGCGCTTCGACCGAGGTGAGCGCACGCGCGATCGCGCCGAACTCGGCGATGTCGAGTGTCTCGCCGCGGCGGATGCCGTCGATCGACGTTGCCGCGAGCGCGCGATCGACCGCGGCTTCGGGCCACACGGCTCGCAGCGCGTTGCGCAGCGTCTTGCGGCGCTGACCGAACGCGGCGTGCACGACCTTCGAATAGTGCGCGGCATCGCCGATCTGCGTGCGTGGCTCGGCGAGCGGCACGAGCTTGATCACCGTCGAGTCGATCTTCGGCGGCGGCAAGAACGAGCCCGCGCCGACTTTGATCACCGTCGACACGTCGGCGTAGGTCCGGATCATCACGCCGAGCGCGCCGTATTCCTTCGTGCTCGGCTTCGCGACGATCCGATCCGCCATCTCTTTCTGGATCATGAACACGGCGTGGCGCACGACATCGCGCGCATCGATCACGCGGAACATCAGCTGCGACGCGATGTGATACGGCAAGTTGCCGCACACGATCAGCTTGCCGACGAGCGACGCGGCCGCTCGCAAGTCGAAGCGCATCGCATCTCGCGCTTCGATCTCGAGGTTGTCGACGCTGCCGAGCTCGGTGCGCAGCACGTGGATCATATCGGGATCGGTCTCGACCGCGATCACCTTGCCGGCGGTCACGCGCTCGAGCAATTGCGCGGTCAACGTGCCGAGCCCCGCGCCGATCTCGACGATCCAATCGGCATCACTCGTCACCGTCGCATCGGCGATCGCTCGCAACGCCCGTTCGCTGATCAAGAAGTTCTGGCCGAACGCTTTCTTCGCGCGCAGCCCGTAACGCTCGAGCAG
>DASXEF010000897.1:0-2745 GCA_036490255.1 Kofleriaceae bacterium | reverse complement strand
GCGTCCAGCCATCCGGCGAATCTAGCGCGACTTGCCGAGCCACGTCCGGAGCGACGGCTCCAGCAACCGCTTCTGCGCGATGCACTGGTCGTCGCTCTCGGTCGATTCTTTGATCACGAGCTGCGCGCCCGGCAGCTTGCTGAAGTGATCGCGCACGAAGGTGACGTTGGCTTCGCGCTGCGCCGGCTCGCACGTGCCGAGCTCGAGAAATACGAGCGACAACGCGATCGGGAAGTCGTCGTCCGCGACCACCGGCATCTTCGCGAGCAGCTGATCGATGTGATCTTTCGCCCACGCGGCGTTCATCAAGAACGTGTCGGAATCACCGCTGAAGAACAACGCGACGAGGTCCTCGCCGTTCGTCGTCGGCGCCGCGAGCAGCGCGTCGGCGATCGCGCGATGGCGCTGCGGATCGCGAACCGCGCCGAGGCCGTGGACGATCGCGTCGCGGTTCGACCGATCCGGCTCGGTCGCGAGCTGGGCGAGCAGCTCGTCGGAGGCCTTCGGATCCGCCTTCGCGGCGAGCGCGGTCACGCTCGCGCGCGCCGCGGTCGGCAGCTCGCGAAACGTGGGGAACGCGCGCTTGGCGTCGGCGTCGAGCACGTGCGAATCGCTCCACAATACGGCACCGACCGAATCCACGCGCATCAGCGCCGCGCCGTAGGTGTCGTTCGCGAGCGGCAGCAGGCCAAGCTTGCGCGCGGTGGGCTCGACGACGGCGCGAACTTTTGCACGCGCGAGCGGCCGGAGATCCGTCGAGAGCCGGCCACTGACGAACGGCGGCAGGCCGTTGCCGTTGCCTTGACCCTGTAGATCGCCCATCGACGCCGCGAACGCCTGCGCGTTCGGATCGGTGCGCAGCTTCGACGCGAGCGAGATCAGCAGCTCGACCGACGGCGATCCGGTACGCGCGTGCGCGACCGCGTGGCTGTTGATCGCGATGCGCTCGGCAGTCGTCAGCTGCGGCCATGCCTTGTCGCGGATCGCTTCGAGTGCCTTCGGCTCGAGGTTCGCGCGGTAATAGCCGTAGTCGCCGGCGGGCGCGAACCACGCCGGGCACCGATCGAGCGCGATCTCGGCGGTTGGGGTTGTGAGCTGCGTGCACGTCTCCGCGCGCTTCTGCTGCGCGCCTTCGTAGGCGATGCACAGCGGTACGACCCAGAGCTGCTCGGTTTTCGGCGGATCGACGACGGGCAGATAGCGCGTCTGCGCGAGCGAGATCTTCGCTTTGCCGCCGTCGCACGTGAGCTTCATCGAGACGTCGGGAATGCCGGCTTGCTCGAAGTAGTCGGTGACCAGCTTGCCGAGCGGCTTGCCGGCCGCCTCGTCGATCGCCGCGAACACGTCGGCGGCCTTCGCGTTGCCGTCGGCATGCCGCTTCAGGTACGTGCGAATCGCGGCTTGAAATTTATCGGAGCCGACTTCGTGCTCGAGCATGCGCAGCACGGTCGCGCCCTTCGGATACGTGATCGCGTCGAAGATGTTGTGGATCGAATCGGGCGTATCGATCGGTTGATGGATCTTGCGCGCGCTCGCGATCTCGTCGGCGGCGAACGCGACCTCGCGGTGCTGCATGACCTCGCTCGGCCAGCTCGGATCGTACGCGGCGAGGATCTTGTCTTCGATCCATGTCGCGAAGCTCTCGTTGAGCCAGATGTCGTCCCACCACGTCGCGGTGACGAGATCGCCGAACCATTGGTGCGCGGTTTCGTGGCCCATCACCGAGACCAGCCCGTACTCGTCGAACGGCGCCGGCTTCGATAGCAGCGTGTAGCGCGCGTCGGCGGTGACCATGCCGGCGTTCTCCATCGCGAGGCCGCGCGCCGACGGCACGATCACGTAGTCGAGCTTCGGATATGGATATGGAATCGCGAACCACGCTTCGAGAATGTCGACGATGCGCGGCATCGCGGTCACGAGATACGCGGCTTCTTTCGCTTTGCCGTGCGGCGCGAACACGCGGAGCGCGAGCCCGCTCTTCGCCTTGCCGGCATCGACGACGTCGTACGGCCCGACGCCGAACGCGATCAGGTAGCTCGGCAGCGGCTTGGTTTGCGCGAACGCGACCCGGCGATGTGTCGCGTCGATCGGCGACTCGCTCGTGATCGGCGTGTTCGACACCGCGATCTGATCTTTCGGCACGTCGAGCGTGAGCTGCCACGGCACTTTGACGTCGGGCTCGTCGAAGCACGGGAACACCATGCGCGCGGCCGTCGACTCGAACTGCGTGGTGACGTAGCTGTCGCTGCCCTGCTTGCTGACGAACGCGCCCTGAAAGCCGTTCTGGACCAGCTTGCCGCGATACTTGATGTCGACCGTCACGGCGCCGGCGTCGAGCGGCTGCGCCGGCCGGAGCTCGAGAAACTCGCCGTGCGACGTCGCGGTGAGGCTCGCCGAGCCGGCGGTCGCGCTCGTGATCTCGAGCTCGTTCGCGTGCAGCCAGATCACGGCGGAGCGCTTGTCGAGCGTGCCTTCGATCGCAACTTCGCCGTCGAACGCCGGTTGCGCCGGATCGATCGCGACGCGCGCGGTGACGTGCTTCGGCAGGAAATGCCGCGGCAAGCGCAGCGTCGGCAGCGGTGGATCGAACGCGGGCTCGGCGGCGACCGCCGCGTCAGCAACCGGCGACGTCGTCGTCGCGATCGTCGCGGGCTTCGGAGATGGACAACAGCTCGCAACCGCGATCGACAACAGCCAGGCGCGCTTCATACGCGCGAGGGTAAGCTACTTGGCGCCGAGCCAGGT
>DASXEF010000874.1:0-4832 GCA_036490255.1 Kofleriaceae bacterium | reverse complement strand
GATCTCGCTCGCGAGATCGTCGAGCGCGACGAGCACGATCTCGGCGGGTCCGTTCGCGAGCTCGACGTTCGCCGCGAACATCGCGCGCTCGACATCGGCGAGCGGCCCCGGCGGCGCGAGCTCGAGCAACGCGGCCTTCGTACGTTCGCGCTCGGCGCGCTGCATGCGATCCTGCGCGTCGTCGATCAGGTTCAGGTCGCGCGCATCCGTGATGTCGGCGCCGTTCCACCAGCCCGCGAACGTCGCGGTGTCGTGCGTGTTGAGGCTCGCGATCGCACCGGCCGGCGACGGCGCCGAGGCGCGGCCGCGCTCGTTCGGAAACGCCCATTGCCCGACGTGGAGGCGATAGAAGCCGTGCTTGACCATCGCGGGCCGCACGTGATCCGGCACGGTGCCGAGATCTTCGCCGGCGATCGCGCACGTCGCACGGCGCGACTCGAGCGTCAGGATCGCGAGCAGCTCGTCGGCGGGATAGCGCAGGTAGACGCCGTCGGTCGCCGGCCGTCCCGACGGAATGCAATACAGCCGGAACAGGCCCATCACGTGATCGACGCGCAGCATGCCGGCGACGCGCATGTGATGGCGCACGCAATCGATGAAGTACTTGTAGCGACCGCGGCGCAGCGCGATCGGCGACATCGGCGGCAGGCCCCAGTTCTGGCCGCCCAGGAACAGCGCGTCGGGCGGCGCGCCGGCCGCGAGCTCGGTGAGGAACAAGCGGCGCCAGCGCCAGACCTCGTACGCGTCCATCGAAACGCCGACCGGCAGATCGAGATAGAGCGCGACGCGCTGGCCGTGCAGCGCGAGCAACTGCGATTGCATCGCCCACTGCGCGAACACGTGGCTGTCGACGCGCTGGCGATCGCCGCCGAGCGTGTAGGCATCGGCGAAGCTGCGCGCGAGCTTCGTGCCGGCCTGCAGCTCGGCGGGCCAGCTGCGCCAGCCGGCGCGCTGTGTCTCGCCGATCGCGCGGAACGCGGCGTAGTCGAACACGCCGTGCTTGCCCGCCCACACGGCAACCGCGTCGCGCCGGGCGGGATCGGTGAAGAACGCGGTCGCGAGCGAATCCAAGATCGGTCGGCGCCACGCGTATTGCGCGCGATAGTCGATCAGTTGCGGGAACGGTCCCGGCGGCGCGCTCGGCACGACCATCTCGAGGCTCGCCGCGAACCGCGGCAGATCGACGTAGAGCTCGTTCCAGAACAACCGCGACGCCGGCGAGTACGGCGACCACGCGCATGGCTCGCCGTGCTCGCCCAAGAACGCGGCGAGGATCGGCAGCGTCGCGACGTAGCTGCCGCCGCGCGTCTCGGTCAGCTCGAACAGCTGGCGCAGCGTGCCGAGATCGCCGGCCTGCCCGCTCGCCGCCGATGCCAGGCCGTAGACCGGCGCGAACACGCCCCAGCGCTTCGCGAACGAGCTCGGGCCACCCCACGCGCGCGTCGGTGCCGCGATGATCATCGCGTCGCCGCTGATGTCGCCGATCTGCCAGTGCAGCTGGTGATAGCCGAGCGCGTTCGGATCGAGCGCGACGTGCGCGCGGCGAATGCAATGCACGACGCCGCCGGGATGCCCGTGCGAATCGGCCGGCAGCTCGAACAAGCTGCCGTGCGCCTCGTGCTTGGCGCCGGTCTCGAGCGTGATCTCGAGCGACCACGCGACATCGACATCGGCGACGACGCGCATCGGCACCACGAGCTCGCCGTCCCACGCGACGACGACCGGCGGCACGCGCTCGAGCCAGCGCCGCTCGTCGATCCGCGCGATCGCAGCCTCGGGATCGTCGATCGTCGCGGCATCGATGCCGAGATCCGGCGCGAGCGCGACGAGCGCGGCGCGGATCGACTCGTCGCTCGCGGACGTCGGCTCGCCGCGCCAACTCAGATAATCAGCGTAGATTCCGGCAGCGCGCGCGAGCTCACGAAGCACGCGCGGAACCTACTACACGGCGACTAACGACGCGCGCTGTCGTCGTGATTCTGGGTGAGACACGCGTTCTTCGTGTCGACCGATTGCTGCTGGTGCCGGCAATCGTCGCGGACGGAGACGACCGCGTCGGGCGGCTGATCGTGCATCGCCTTCCAGCGCGCGTCGTCGGTGTCGTACTGCGTCTTGACGACGTTGCGCTCGTCCTGCGAGACCGCGTCGCACTGCGAGAGCTTGACGACGGCCTCGTGGTATTTCGCGCACTCGGTGGGCGCCCACGACGGCAGCGTCGGATCGGCGGGCATGTGCGCGACGTCGTCGTTCGATGCCGCGGTCGGCACGGGGTCGGCGGGCGTTTGCGGCGCGGGCTCGTGATGACATCCGGCCGCGATAACGAGCGCGAAGAGAATCGTACGCATGCGGCTGACAACAGCATCGGCCGTGCCGGCGATATGCGACGGCGACTCGCGCGGTTAGCTTCCGGCGGCGTGCGAACGCGCTCGCTGCGCGCTCAGCCGCCTACGAGATGTAGCCACCAGCCCGGCAAAATGCCGAGCTCGAGCACCAGCAGCGGGGCGAGCGCGATCACGAACAACAGGCCGGGCGAGCGCGTCGGCGAGAACGGCTGGGTGGCGTCGCGGAAGTACATCGCGGTGACGATGCGCAGGTAGTAGTAGATGCTGATCGCCGAGTTGATGATGCCGACGATCACGATCCACAGCAGCTGGCCGTTATAGACGTCCATCGCCGATTTGAAGACCACGAACTTGCCGAAGAAACCGCCGGTCGGCGGGATGCCGCCGAACGACAACAGGCAGATCGTCATCGCCAGCGCGGCGCCCGGATGCTGGCTCGCGAGCCCGGCCCAATCATCGACGAGCAAGCGCTCGCGATTCTTCGAGCCGACGAACGCGACGACGGCGAACGCGCCCATCGTGGCGACGCTGTACGCGATCAAGTAGTAGACGATCGAGCCCTGCGCGGTCGGCGAGCCGAGGCCCATCGCGCACAGGCCGACGAGCAGCACGCCGGCGTGCGAGATCGACGAGTACGCGAGCATGCGCTTGATGTTGTCTTGGCGAATCGCGCTGATATTGCCGATCGTGATCGTGATGCCCGCGATCACGACGAGCGGGCTCGCCCAGCCGAGCGTGCCGTACGGCAGCACGTCGCCGCCGAGCGCGACGCCGAACACGCGGATCATCGCGGCGATCGCGGCGGCCTTGATGCCGGCGGCCATGAACGCGGTGACCGGCGTCGGTGCGCCTTCGTAGACGTCGGGTGCCCACATGTGGAACGGCACCGCGGCGATCTTGAAGCCGAACGCGACGACGAGCAGGAACGCGCCGGCGATCACGAGGCCTGGGTTCGTCGTCGCGGCGAGCGCGGCGGGCATCTTGATCAGCGAGAGCGTGCCGGCGGCGCCGTAGATCAGCGCCATGCCGTACATCAAGAAGCCGGTCGCGAACGCGCCGATCAAGAAGTACTTCATCGCGGCTTCGTTGCCGCGGCGCGACGTGCGGCGCATCGCGCACATCACGTAGACGCCGATCGACATCGTCTCGATGCCGACGAACACGGTGACGAGGCTCGCGGCTTGCGCGAGGATCACCATGCCCGACGCGGACAACAGCAGAAGGCCGTAGTACTCGCCGCTCTGCCAGCCGTGCTCGCGCTGGTGTCCCGGTGACATCAGGGCGGTGATCGCGGTGGTGAACGAGAACAGCGCGGTCAGCACGTAGCCGAGGTGATCGCCGACCAGCATCGCGCCGCCCTTGGCGTCGGTGAAGATCGGGTGGACTTCGTCGGGGCCGAGCTGGCGATACAGGATGATCGACGCGACGGCGGCCGACAACGAGCCGGCGACCGCGAGGCCGACGAGCGCGCTGCGATCGTTGCCTTTGTAGAACGCTTCGGCGAGCACGAGCAGCATGCCCGCACCGGCCAAGATCAAGTACGGCGCGATCCAACCGAGATCAGCGGGGTTGAAGCTCACGGCTGACCTCCGGTCGTGGCGACGGGCGCGGTAGCGCCACAGCCCTTCGTGTACAGGTGCGGGCCGCAGTCGGGCTCGTCGACGTGCTTGTTGAAGTCGGACAGGAACTGATCGACCGCCGGCTCCATCGCGTGGAGCAGCGGCCGCGGGAACAAGCCGCCGACCAAGATGCCGACGGCGAGCAGCACGAACACCGCGAGCTCGTGACCGCGCAGGTCCTCGAGCTTGCCGTTCTTCGCTTTATCCAACTTGCCGAAGAACACCTTGTGAAACATGAACAGCAAGTAGACCGCGCCGAGGATCACGCCGGTCGCCGCGAGTGCCGCGAGCAACCGCACCATCGGCAAGAAGTGCGGATGGTTCGCCGGGAACGTGTCGCCGGCGATGAACGTGCCGAAGATCGAGAAGAACTCGCCGACGAAGCCGCTGAGCGCCGGCAAGCCCGCCGAGCCCATCAAGATGATGAGGTAGAGCCCCGCGAAGATCGGCATCTGCTTCCAGATCCCGCCGTACTCGGCGAGGCGCCGCGTGTGGCGGCGCTCGTAGAGCACGCCGATGCCGAGGAACAGGCCGCCCGTCGTCAGGCCGTGCGACAGCATCGCGTAGATCGAGCCTTCGACGCCCATCGTCGTCAGTGCGACGACGCCGAGCATGCAGAAGCCCAAGTGCGAGACCGACGAGTACGCGACGATCTTCTTGACGTCGTCCTGCGCGAACGCGACGAGCGCGCCGTAGATGATGCCGATCACGGCGAGCACGGCCAATGCCGGCGCCCACACCATCGCGCCGTGGGGGAACAGCGGCATCGCGTAGCGCAAGAAGCCATAGATGCCGAACTTGAGCAGCACGCCGGCGAGGATCACGGAGCCGGCCGTCGGCGCTTCGACGTGCGCGTCGGGCAACCACGTGT